>JBEAXM010000191.1:0-5611 GCA_041159805.1 Bacteroidota bacterium | reverse complement strand
TGGCATAATCGATCTTGTCGATGGATTTTATTCCGCAATCGAGTGCGATGATCAAGCTGAATCCGTTGTCGGAGGCCCAATCGATTCCTTTGTTCGAAATGCCATATCCTTCGGCATAGCGATCGGGAATGTAAAAATCAACATGCTTGTATCGCTTGTGCAGGTAGGTGTAAACGAGCGCAACGGCTGTAGTGCCATCCACGTCGTAGTCGCCATAAACCAGAACCTTTTCCTCCTTTGATATCGCCTGGTTTATCCGCTCAACCGCCAAGTCCATATCCTTCATCAAAAACGGATCGTGTAGCATGTCCATCGTTGGACGGAAAAAAACTTTGGCCTTGTCAAACGTATCATGACCACGCTGAATCAACAGGTGGGCAAGGGTTTTGTGTATGTTGAGTTCGGAAGCAAGCGATTCAATATGCTGCTGGTCTACTTGTGGCTTGTGTACCCATCTGAAGTTCATGCGAGTAAAAGGGATTGGGTTAGGTTATTGGTTTAGTAAAAATGAAGCTAGAACGGTATTATTCAAAAAAGCGGGATTTAGCTTTTTTCGGACTAACCCCTGTTTCAAAAATAAGTAATTTATACCATCGTTTTTTAGATCACGAGGGACAAAAACTATTTAATAAAACACTGAAAAACAATAAATTTGCTTCATGATTAAGGTTGAATACGCCCAAATAGATGATTTTGAGATGGTGTCTGACTTGGGCCGGAGGGCTTTTCAAGAGGCCTTTGGGCAATACAATGACCCTGGCGATATGCAGGCGTATTTGGATCTTTCATTTGACCCGCAACGGATCAAAGCGCAGCTGCAGGATCCAAAGGTTGTGTATTTGATTGCGACATACATGGAAACGCCGGTTGGATATGCGAAACTGATCCGCAACGCCGTAACCACATATACTGACCATGACCTTAAGCAGATACAGATGGAGCGTATTTACGCACTGGGCGCTTATGTGGGTAAGAAAATAGGAAAGGCCCTGATGCAGGAATCGCTGCGAATCGCAAAAGCCGAAGGATTTCAATACATGTGGCTAGGTGTATGGCAGGAAAACCAGCGGGCCATCAAGTTTTACAAGGATTTCGGATTTGAAATCATCGGAGTAAAACAATTTGTAATCGGCAACGAAGTCAATGACGATTATGTAATGGGCGTAAAATTGCCTTGACAAGCTCTTTTCATAAGCTGTTGCATCAGCGTGACAATACGATTTTTTCCACAAAGGACCTTCCGCCTGCGCTTACTGTTATGGCATAGATTCCATCTGGCATCCGACTCAGGTCTATGCGTTGGGTTTTTTGTCCACCGCTCAACGATTCCATTTGGTGTTGATCAACCAAAGCACCTTTTGAATCAAAAATGAAAACATCAAATATCGGATCAGGTATTTCCGACATTACGATGTCTATCGATCCCGCAGATGGATTTGGAAATACATGTATGCCTGGATTCAACTCCAATGTGGTTAGTCCCAGCGCCTTGGTAGTGACCAACCCCGATCCGTAGGTGGCCACCCAAATTTTACCGTTCGAATCGAAATCCAATGCGTAAATGTTGTTGGTTGGAAGGTTTGAGTTCGAGTTTGTGAACGAGATCCAACTCGAGCCATCAAATTGCACGACACCGCCTCCGCTCGTGGCAATCCACAAATTACCCATGGTGTCGAATTTCAATCGCCTGACATAGTTTGCCGTCAGTCCTGAATTTGCAGTGTTGTATACGGTCCAGTTCAAGCCCGAAAGTCTTGCGATTCCATTGTTGGTCCCTATCCACAATGCGCTGTCGGGTGCAACGGCCAATGCATAAATGTCGTTTCCGGGTAAAGGGGAGTTAAAGGTGGTGTAATTGGTCCATACACCGTTTTGAAATTTTGAAAGACCTCCAAACGCGGATCCAAACCACTTTGCATTGTTGTTGTCGATGGTGACCGCATAATTTATGTTGTTTCCGATTCCTGAGTTGGAGGTGTTATATGTAGTGAAGGTGTTTCCATTGAAGCTGCAAACACCTCCAAACTTGGTTGCAATCCAGATAAGTCCGTTTTGATCGTGAGTGATTGCGTAGATGATGTTGCTAGGCAATGTTGAATTCGATGTGGTGAACTTTTGAATGGTGGTTCCGTTGTCGACATAAAATCCACCTCCCTCGGTTCCAAGGTATGTGATACCGTTATGGTGGTGTATGGCGGTTGTAAGGTTGGAGGATATGATGGAGTTGGATGTGTTCAATACTTGAACGACGTTGTAGTTGTGGAATTTGAAGAAGCCATTGCCCCAGGTGCTTACCACAAGCGTGTCGGATGGCAAAGCTTTCACATCCCAGAGATACTCGTTCGGGAGATTTGAATTTGCAGTGTTGTGGATAATCCAGATATTCTGCGCGTTTAGGTCCCTGCTGAAATGCAGGCAGATCATCAAAAAAAGCAACTGGAAAGAAAGGCCTCCTGGTTTTTTCATGATTCCTGTGTTTAATTATCCATTGTAATGTTATGAAAACAACTCTTTTTTTCCAAATGGCTCGTGCAAATGGTCAAAATAATTACATCAGAGTACCATTAAATAGCCGTTTTATACTTTTTTCGAGTCATGATTGCAGATATACTGCGCTTGGGGTCTTATCCAATTCACTCATGGGAGTGTGTTGAAGCCATGCAAAAAGGTCGTCAATAGGTAATGATTCCATCATGGGTTACCAGTTCTGAATGTTGACGGCTCCATTACATTTAGGTGCTGTCATGGTAAAGGATTGCTGATCATAAGGGGAGTTTTTATTTATGGTTTGCTGTTCTTTTGTAGCTTCGTAAATAATTTCAACTATTCATGAAGAGCCCCACATCCTATCCCAAAGACAAGATTAACGTGCTGCTGCTAGAAGGTGTTCATCCTACAGCCATAAGGATGTTCAAGGATGCAGGATATGAAAATGTGGAAGCGTTGAAAGGTGCCCTTCCTGAAAAGGAGCTGATGGTTAAAGTAAAGCAAGTGCACCTGCTCGGAATCCGATCAAAAACGCAGCTTACGGCAAATGTGATACAATCCGCTCCTAAGCTCATCGCGGCAGGCGCCTTTTGTATCGGCACCAACCAGATTGATATGTCCTTCGCGACCGACAAAGGTGTGGCCATTTTCAATTCCCCGTACTCCAATACCCGTTCGGTGGCTGAAATGGTCATAGGTCATTGCATCACACTCCTGCGCCGCATTCCTGAAAAGAGTGCTTTGATGCATCTGGGTACATGGGACAAGTCAGCCGATGGTTGTCATGAGGTGCGCGGGAAGATCCTCGGAATCGTTGGCTATGGACATATCGGTTCACAGGTATCGGTACTTGCCGAGAGCTTAGGCATGCAAGTTGTTTTTCATGACGTGGAACCCAAGCTCTCTTTGGGCAATGCAAAGAAAGCGGCGTCGCTTGATCAGCTTTTGAAGCATTCGGACATTGTCACACTACACGTACCTGGCTCTGCATCCACCAAGAACCTGATAAACGCAAACACGATCCGCAAGATGAAAAGGGGTTCTGTGCTAATCAATTTAAGCAGGGGGGATGTGATGGATTCCAAAGCGGTTGCAGCCGCATTGAAAAGCGGACAAATCGCTTCGCTTGCTGTGGATGTTTTCGAGCAGGAGCCCAAATCAAACAACGATCCCTTCACCTCCGTATTTCAAGGCCTGCCGAATGTGGTTCTCACTCCCCACATAGGAGGTTCAACGGCCGAAGCGCAGGAAAGCATCGGGGTGGATGTGGCTACCAAGCTGATCAGTTTTTTGGAAACGGGATCCACCACAGGTTCCTTGTCCGTTCCAGCGTTGAGTTTGCCGGTGCAATATGACGCACACAGGTTGCTTCACATACACAAGAATGTGCCAGGTGTCCTTTCGGATATAAATGGCTTGTTGTCATCCATGAAAGTGAATATCCTCGGGCAGTACCTCAAAACCAATTCCGATATCGGTTACGTGGTGGTGGATGTGGACCGACGAACATCCTCCAAGGTTTTGGAGGCATTGTCCAAGGTGCGTAACACCGTTCGGGTGCGACAACTTTATTGATCAGGAAAGATTGAATTGCTCGGTGGCCATGTCGCAGATTGCGGTGCCGATGGCAAGCGATGCTGTTGCAGCAGGTGAGGGTGCATTCAATACATGCAACGCCTGTCCGTGCTTCACGATTTTGAAATCGTCGATCATATCCCCCTCAGGATCCAATGCCATGGCTCTTACACCAGCACGGCCCGGCACGAGGTCATCCATCTCCAGTGATGGAATCAGGTGACGAAGACGATTCAGGAAAAGGCGTTTTGAAAACGCGCGTCGGTACTCATCCAAGCCGAAACGCCAATGCTTATAAAAGAGTTTCCAAGTGCCTTTGTAGGTCAGGGCTTCAGCAGTGTCGCGGAAATTGAAATCGGTTTTTCCGTATCCCTCGCGTTTGAAAGTGAAAACGGCATTTGGCCCGCATTCCACACCACCTTGTATCATCCGGGTGAAATGTACGCCGAGAAATGGAAACTGCGGGTTTGGTACTGGGTAAATCAGGTTACGGACCTTCGACATTCCCTTTTCGGAGAGGTCATAGTAGTCGCCACGAAAACCTACGATTTGCATACCGGGTTTCACACCCTCTTTCTTGGCGATGCGGTCTGAATGTAATCCTGTACAACAAATCACATGCTTGGCGGAGAAGTCACCTTTTTGGGTCCTCACGGTCATTTGTCCGTCGGAATGACCGAAATCGTTAACCTCATGTTCGGTCAGCACTTTACTGCCCGGGAACTTCGCCTCGATTAATCGGACGTAGGTGCGGGCAACTTCAGCATAGTCGATGATGCCGGTGCAAGGAACAAGTATTCCTTCGATGCCGGTGCAGTAGGGTTCAATTTCACGAATCTCTGCCGCTGTGATTTTACGGATGCCCTCCACGCCATTCTGCAAACCATTTCCGAATACCTTGTTGAGGTGTGGCAGCTCCGATTCCTTCGTGGCAACAACAACCTTACCGCAGATATCATGAGGAACCTTATGCTCTTTGGCAAAGGATACAAGTTCACGCCGGCCGTCAACACAGTTCTTTGCCTTGTAGCTTCCGGGTTTGTAATATAATCCCGAATGGATGACTCCCGAATTATGACCTGTCTGGTGTGCTGCCACCTCCTTCTCTTTCTCCAAAACCAGAATGCGTAAGGATGGGTATCTGCAATTGATCTTGTATGCGGATGCCAATCCTACAATGCCTCCACCGGCAACGATGATGTCGAAATGGTTGGATGGTTGGGAGGCCGACATGGGATGCTAAGTAACGGCCACAAAAGTAGGGAATAACCCTTTTTGAAAAGGGGCTATTTTACTGTGACGGTATCTGAAAAAGTACGGTTTTTGAATGCCAGACTGACTTGGTAAACCCCTGGTTTCAATCCGTCACGACCCGACAAGATCTTGATTTTACCGAGATTGCCCTCAATGGGAACTTGTTTTGATACATGTATGCCTCCTTCGGAGTCTTTCACAATCACTCGCATCGATTGACCTTTCAAATCAACGAACAGGTCTGCAAACAGTTCACCATCGGTTTCCAACGGATAAATGGAGAACGGCTTTTCTT
>JBEAXM010000147.1:0-2608 GCA_041159805.1 Bacteroidota bacterium | reverse complement strand
GGCTAATTGATGATGCAATCCTTCATGGAGCTCAAAAGCTCTATTTGGGTAGGACTGCTGTTGAAATGAAAACAACAGTTGGTGCCGAAGCAAGTCGATTGTCATGTTACCTGAAGTTTTCAAGCCGAATTATAAACGCTTTGTTCCAGGCCGCTTCGTCGGGTTTGGGCCCCAAGGAATGGACACCCCGGAGCCCGTTCAAATAATCATCCTTTTTTTCCCATCGCTGATTAATTTTACAGGATGATCCGAATTCTGCCTTTGGTTTTGCTGTTTGCCCTTGGTTGCAGGGGTGGTGGTGGTATCCGTGAGCTGGAATTGCCTACGGCAAATGGCGATATTGCGAAAATGGATTCCATACTGCTTTCCCGTAATCATACGGCTTTCCTGTTTTTTTCACCCGAATGCCCTGTTTGTCTGATTTCCATCGATGAACTGAAACGGATTGATTCTGTCCATCAATCATTGGTGTATGTATATCCAGGCAGCTATTACAGCTCCAGTAGAATATTGGAATTTCACAATGAATACGATATTGACGGCTTGGCGTTGATGGATACAGCAAATGTTTTGGTTAAACTATTGGGCGCGCAAGTAACCCCTCATGCCATTGTGACGGATCAAAACGGTAAAAAGATTTATACTGGTGCCATCGATGATCGGTCTACTGATATCGGCACAAAAAAAATCGTTGTGTCCCATCGTTATTTGTCTGACGCCTTGGCCCTTTTGGCGGCCGGCAAGCCTGTTTCAATCGATTCCACTGAGGCCTTTGGCTGTTACATCGAATGAGAATGCTGCAAACATATCCAGTGGTTTTGATTTGCTTGTTGATGACTGGCCTGATGATGAATTCGTGCTCCAGGTCAAATGATCAGGAATCAATCACATTCAATGAGCATATAGCGCCGATTATCCATTTGAATTGCACCCCTTGTCATAGGAAGGGTGAGGCAGGACCTTTTGAGCTGATCACATACGATGATGTGGTATCCAAGGCCAAAACCGTTGCCAAGGTTGTTTCAAAAGGATTGATGCCTCCATGGCCGGCCGACACATCGTACTCCAGGTTCGTTGGGGAGAAGGTCCTTACCTCCGAAGAAAAGGAGATGATTGCAAAGTGGGTGGCTAATGGATGTCCGGAGGGCGATCCTGCCATGGCTCCCACCATGCCTGCTTTTCCAAGTATGTCGCGGTTTGGGACCCCCGATGCGGTCATCACATTGGACCAACCGATTCCATTGGCGGGTGATAACAAGGATCGTTTCCTGGTAGTGAAAATTCCTTATGAACTTGAGCGTGACACGTTCGTTCGCATGGTGGAGTATGTTCCCGGAAACAGACGATTGTCGCATCATGTCAATGGTCATATGGTGCAGTATTCCAACCAAGGGAAGCAAAATGTTTTTGAAGGACCATCATACGTGGACCGGGAATCATTTGGCACTTTGGATTCCTGTTACCGGGCCATTCGCCTGCTTAATGATGATGGCACCTACCCACTACTTGTCTCTTCGGTTTTCAACTACTTGCCAGGAATGGAGCCACAGCGATATCCTGAAGGAATAGGAGGGTATCGGATCACCAAAAAGGGTGTGATGTTACTTAGGGATGTGCACTATGGTCCTTCCGCAAAGAATGATTCAGACCAACCTCGCATCAACCTGTTTTTTTCATCCAAGCCACCTGCCCGACCTTTCTTGGAAACGCAACTGGGAACTTTGGGTATTTCGGATGTGGTGCCTGCCTTGGTTATTCCACCAGATACACTGATGCGGTTCATTACCCGAGCCACCATTCAAAAGGATATTTCCCTTGTGACCATCAACCCACATATGCACTTGCTGGGCAAGTCATTCATCGCATACGCAATAACACCACAAGGTGATACGATACCTTTGATTCGAATCCCTCGTTGGGATTTCAGATGGCAGTATTATTACACCTTCAGAAACATGCTGCACATTCCATCGGGCTCAATTATTGTTGCTGAAGGTGTGTTCGATAACACAACATCCAACCCCAACAATCCGTTCAATCCACCAAGGGAGATATCCGGTTTGCAAGGCAGTATGCGCACCACCGACGAAATGTTCCAGTTGATCATGACCTTTCTGCCATATGAACCCGGGGATGAGAACATCACTCTCGACCCGCAAAAGGTTTCGGCCGGAGGACTCTAAACCGAATTTGAAAAAAATGAAAAATTTCAGGAAGGTGTTTCCAAGATTGCTTTTTTTGTTGATGATGCTTTTTTCTCTTCAAGCTTTAGGGCAGGAGGAGCAAAAAATGACCAAAAAGCAAAAGAAGGCCCATGAGAAGAAGGAGGAACAGAAGCAAGATGCCCGCAAAGCGGAGATCGAGGGTAGAAAGCACCATTTGAAGCTTCAAGACAAGGCCACAAGGAAGCGCATGAAAAAGAACAGGAAGAAGGGGTCTGGTTATGTTTCCTCCAAACCTCGATTCATCGATCGCATCCTTGCACCATTCAGGTGATTTGTCAAGCGTACTCCCTCAAGTCCACGGGCACCAGCTGCGTCACACCTTGTTCCACCATCGTAACGCCATACATCACATCCGTTTCGGCCATGGTGGCTTTGTTGTGGGT
>JBEAXM010000146.1:0-3410 GCA_041159805.1 Bacteroidota bacterium | reverse complement strand
ACAAAACTCCAACACCACTACCTCCATCATTTGCTCCGTCGAAAACCTTGTTCAGGTTCGCTCCCTCATCGCGGTCGGCGAATGGCCGTGTATCCCAGTGTGCACAAAGCAATATGCGCTTGCTTGCCTGGGGGTTGTATGAGCCGATAATGTTTTTGATTTCATATTTCTTTTGGTCAAAGGTGGTTGCTGTACCCTTTTGTGTCATCACTTCGGGTAAATAGCTTTTTAATTTTTCCTCCAACCATGATGCGCAATCGGCATGTGCTTTCGTACCTGGAATCCTGGGTCCGAAATCAACTTGTTTTTGAATGAATGCATAAGCGGAATCCTGGTTGAAATCAGGGGTGGGAATGCGTGGCTTTGATTCTGTCTGTTGAACTTCGGCTGTCCCGTCAGTAGAAGGTTTCTCCGGACCGCAAGCGGCTAATGCCACCAAGAGGATCAATGCCCAAAGGGCTTTGGTTTTTTCCATTGGATTAGTCATTTGTTTTCCTGATTTACACCATAGGTTTTTACTTGCTCCAAGTTGCTCCATCCTTTCCATCCTTGATGGAAATCCCTAGCTTGCCGAGTTCGTCGCGGATCTTGTCCGATGTTGCAAAATCCTTGTTTGACTTGGCCTGCGCCCTGATGTCGAGTATTAGGTCCATCAATCCTTCCATATCCCCTGAGTTGTTCTTTTCTTCCTTCTTGATTCCAAGTATGCCGAACAAAAAGGTGTCGAATGTTTCTCGTGCGGCAGCGATGTCCGATGCAGTCAATGATTCTGTTCCCGCAGCCGAAGAGTTCACAATTCTTGTGAGTTCAAAAAGCTGTGCTATGACGATTGCGGTGTTGAAGTCATCGTTCATCGCATTCAGACAGTTCTGGTGAATTGCTTTCAAATCGGCAGTGGATTGGTTGGCAGCCTTGATATTGTTGATGCTCTCATAGGCATTCAACAGCCGTTGCAATCCTTTCTCAGCAGCTTGAAGGGCTTCGTTGGAGAAGTCAAGCGTGCTTCTGTATTGCGTTTGCAGGATGAAGAACCTGACGGTCATGGCCGGATAAGGCCGCTCCAACAATTCATGTCCGCCAAAGAACATTTCCCGCAATGTGATGGTGTTGTTGTACGACTTACCCATCTTCCTGCCGTTGATGGTGATCATGTTGTTGTGCAACCAATACTTGACAGGCATGCAGCCACAGGCCACATGTGATTGTGCGATTTCACTTTCGTGATGCGGAAACATGAGGTCCATGCCGCCGCCATGAATGTCAAAAGGCGCACCAAGATATTTCGTTGCCATGGCCGAGCATTCGATATGCCATCCCGGGAAACCGGATCCCCACGGGCTGTTCCATCGCATGATGTGTTCAGGAGGGGCGTTTTTCCATAGGGCGAAGTCGGCGGGGTGGTTTTTCTCATCCTGTCCGTCCAAGTCGCGGCTACCGGCAATCATCTCTTCTATGACCCGACCACTAAGCTTGCCATAGTCGCCCCCTTTTGCGTATTTGGTCACATCAAAATACACCGAGCCATTTTTCTCATAGGCATAACCTTTTTTCATGATCTCCTGGATCATGTCAATCTGTTCCACGATGTGGCCGGTGGCAGTTGGCTCAATCGCCGGACGTTCGCAATTCAGCATGTCCATCATGTCGTGAAACAGGTTGGTGTACTTCTGCACCAACTCCATCGGCTCCAACCGCTCCAGCTTTGCCTTCTCATTGACCTTGTCGGTAGCCTCACGACCTTCTTCTTCGAAATGACCGGCGTCGGTGATGTTTCGCACATAGCGAACCTTGTATCCCAGATGGCTCAAGTATCGGTATATGACATCGAAGGTTACGTATGGTCTTGAGTGACCTAGATGCGACTCGCCCGAAACCGTGGGGCCACAAACATACATTCCAACGTATGGGTGGTTGATCGGTTTGAAAAGCTCTTTCTCGCGCGTAAGCGAGTTGGTTACAAAAAGTTGGTTTTCCATTTGGTTCAAATAGTTGCCCCCGTCGATTTCATTTCACGTAGATGCATGAGCATATCCTCGCTCATGGAAGCCAGGTTGAATTTCTCACCCCACCCCCAATCCTGTCGTGCAGAGCTATCATCAATGGAACGAGGCCAGCTATCTGCAATAGCTTGACGGAAATCGGGAGCATAGTCGATTGTGAAGTGAGGTATGTGCTTTTTGATTTCGTTAGCAATCTGCTCAGGATCGAAACTGATGGCACCTACGTTGTATGATGAGCGGATTTTTATCTTGTCAGCATCAGCTCCCATGATGTTGATGGTGGCATCCATTGCATCCGGCATGTACATCATCGGTAATACGGTGCCTGGTTTCAAAAAACAGGTGTATTTGCCTTTTTCCAATGCCTGGTGGTAAATATCCACTGCATAATCGGTCGTGCCTCCTCCAGGAGGTGATTTGTAGCTGATCAGTCCCGGGTAACGCAAGCTGCGCACATCGACATTGAATTTATGGTTGTAATATTCACACCATCGTTCACCTGCCTGCTTGCTGACTCCGTAAATAGTGGTGGGTTCCATCACCGTGTGCTGAGGTGTTTGGTCGCGAGGTGTGGTTGGACCGAACACTGCGATGGAGCTAGGCCAGAAGACCTTCATCCCCTTTTTTTCTTTGGCGATGTCGAGCACATTGAATAGCCCCTCCATGTTCAGCTTCCAAGCCAGTTTAGGTTTTTGCTCGGCCGTGGCAGACAGTAGCGCTGCCAACAGATAAACCTCTTTTACCTGGTGCTGATCGATGATCCTTGAAATCGTGTTGAAGTCCAAGACATCTGCAATAACAAAAGGCCCGCTTTCGCGGAGCTCGCCTCCAATTTGTTTAACATCGGAGGCAATGACTCGGTCACTACCGATATCCTTGCGGAGACGCATCACCAAATCTGTTCCAATTTGCCCTGCGGCACCTAAGACCAATACGGAATCCCTTTGAGACATAAGCGTTTGGGAATTTTATACAAAGGTAATCAAGTACGGTGATTGTTGGTGTGGGATGGGATTACACACACTTTCTTATACTGCTCCACAGCAGCTCTGCGCTGGTGTCCCAATTGAACTTGTGTGACCGCTCCAGCCCTGCTTGAATGAGTTTGTTTCGTAAGGCCTCATCTTGGAAAACCTCGTTCATCGCTTCTGCAATGGAATGCACATTGAACGGATCACAAAGCCGGGCAGCTCCTCCCGCCACCTCTGGCATCGAGGTCAGGTTGGATGTGATTACTGGAACACCTGCCCTCATGGACTCAATGATGGGCACTCCGAACCCTTCGAAATAGGACACGTAGGTCATGGCCAAAGCAGAGCCGGTCACAAGGGTCAACTCCTCGATGGGCAATCGTCCCGTAAACACCACATCGCTTTGATGGGTAAGTCCTTGGTAGGTGGATTCCATATC
>JBEAXM010000130.1:0-5981 GCA_041159805.1 Bacteroidota bacterium | reverse complement strand
CCACCAATGTAGGCGACGAGGGCGGCTTTGCTCCTGACCTGAAATCCAACACGGAAGCCATTGAGATGGTGCTCCGTTCCATTGAAGCTGCCGGATACAGGCCTGGTGAGGATATCTTCATTGCCATGGATGCCGCATCAACCGAGCTCTACGATGAGAAAACCGGCAACTATGTTTTCAAAAAGTCGGGTGGGGAAGTCAAATCATCAGCACAGATGGTGGAGTTTTGGAAAGAGTGGGTTTCAAAATACCCCATCGTCTCCATTGAGGATGGTTTGTCGGAGGATGACTGGGATGGGTGGAAGTCTTTGACCTCAGCGATAGGCGATAAGGTTCAAATCGTTGGTGATGATTTGTTTGTCACCAATACCACCAGGTTGCAGCAGGGCATCGACGTAGGTGCTGGGAATTCCATTCTTGTGAAAGTAAACCAAATCGGCACCCTGACGGAAACCATTAATGCAGTGGAAACGGCTACCCGCAACTCGTTTACTTCCATCATGAGCCATCGGTCCGGCGAAACCGAAGACAACACCATAGCCGATTTGGCTGTGGCCCTGGGATGTGGTCAGATCAAAACGGGTTCCGCTTCCCGCTCCGACAGGATTTCAAAATACAATCAGTTATTGAGAATAGAAGAGTCACTCGGCTCATCGGCTGTTTTTGGTGCCGGCAAAATCAGATTTTTCAACCACAAGAAGTAATCAAATGTCATCAAATCACTTAAGGATAGAAGAACCCGAAGAGGAGAACACACCAGATCAAGATGGACATATAGTCGACGAATCCGCAGAACAATCCGGTGATCGAATCAGGCGCAGGATCAAGGTTAGGAAAAAGGTACGCATCCGAAAGAAAGCCGATCCTAAGAAAAAGCTGGGGAAAATTCTTGAGCGTGTCTTCTGGATTTCATTGGTTATCGGATTCATAGCCGCACTGATCATCATGTTCGCTGAATTGGATATCAAGGATCCTAAGCAGAAGAAACTTCAACAAAAAACAACCCCCTCGGGAAAGACATATTAATAACAGCTCCCTCAGGCGAAACAATTCTAGCATCTAAAACATTTTAATATCCGTCCCAGACATTCCTCAAAACATGGACAAGATCAAGGAAAAATTCATTTCTAAGGCCGCACCGATGGCCGAGCAGACCAAGAAACTAGTCAAAGAACATGGCGATTTTGTCTTGGGCCAATACACTGTTGAGCAAGTTTACTCCGGTATGAAGGGCATGATCGGGATGATCACTGAAACGTCCAAGCTGGATGCTGAGGAAGGCATCCGCTTCCGTGGATATTCGATTCCCGAACTTCGTGAAAAGCTTCCAGTTTCCAAGGAAGGTCCGGAGCCACTTCCGGAGGGTATTTTTTACCTCTTGCTCACAGGTGAGATACCAACCCTTGAGGAGGTAATCAATGTCAACAACGAATGGATGAAGCGTGCCAATGTTCCCAAGCACGTATTTGATATGTTGGACATGCTTCCAGCCAAGACGCACCCCATGACCCAGTTCAGCATGGCCATCATGGCACTGCAAACCGAGTCGGTGTTCGCGCGTCGATACCGTGAAGGAATCAACAAAAAGGAGTATTGGGAGCCGATGTACGAGGATGTCATGAACCTGATTGCACGCCTTCCCCGTATCGCCGCATACATCTACCGCAAAACCTATAAGAACAGCGTTCATATCGAGCCGGATCCAAAGTTGGACTGGGCTGGAAATTTTGCGCATATGCTTGGGTACGATGCATTGGACTTCCGTAAGCTGATGCGCCTGTATTTGACCATTCACGTGGACCATGAGGGTGGAAACGTATCCGCTCACACAACTCACCTGGTCGGTTCAGCGTTAAGTGACGCATACCTTTCTCTTGCTGCTGGAATGAATGGACTGGCAGGACCGCTGCACGGACTAGCCGCCCAGGAAGTTGCTCGTTGGATCTTGGATCTGCGTGAAGAGTTCAATGGCGTTCCCACCAAGGAGCAAATCTCCGATTACATCAAGCGCACGCTCTCCGAGGGTCGGGTCATCCCCGGATACGGGCACGCGGTGCTTCGCAAAACCGATCCGCGATACATTGCACAACAGGAGTTCGCCAAGGCCAACATGGCCGACGACGAGTTGTTCAAGATCGTTCAGCTATTATATGAGGTGACACCGGAGATACTATCCGCAACCGGTAAAATCAAAAACCCATGGCCGAATGTGGATGCCCATTCAGGAATCCTGTTGATTCACTACGGATTGGTGGAGTACGATTTTTACACTGTCCTTTTTGGCGTTTCAAGAGCAATCGGGGTATTGACCTCATTGCTTTGGGATCGTGCCCTGGGTGTTCCAATCGAACGACCAAGCTCTGTGACCACAGGTTGGATCCTAAACAAGATCCGACAGGCGGAGGAAGCTAAAAAGTTATCTTGACATACATGGAGGCGGAACTTGGTTCCGCCTTTATATTTTAATGTCCGATCAACTAAGGAAAACTTTCACGGAAACAAGTTGTTCAACGACTATAATGTAGATTGAACATGGGATACAAAGATCAAGCACAATTCATCAAAACCCTTGAAGAGGCGGGCGAACTGGTTCGCATCCGCGAATATGTGAATCCACATTTGGAGATCACCGAAATCACCGATCGCATTTCCAAGCAATACGGACCCGCATTGTTGTTTGAAAATACAGGTTATGATTTCCCGGTTCTCATCAACTCCATGGGCACTGAGAAACGGATGGCTATGGCGTTGGGTGTTGAGAAACTGGACGACTTAGCCCATCAAATAGAGGATCTGTTCAAGACATTCACTGCTCCCAAGAATAGTTTTTTAGATAAGCTCAAGCTGCTTCCCCAACTCGGGGAGGTGGCATCATGGATGCCCAAAAAAATCAGTGGACGGGGAGCCTGTCAGCAGGTGGTTATGACCAATCCCGATGTAACCAAGCTTCCAGTGCTCAAATGTTGGCCCGAAGATGGAGGACCCTTCATCACACTGCCGGTCATTCAAACCAAGGATCCTCATACAGGTATCCGAAACGTTGGACTTTATCGTATGCAGGTTTTTGGTCCCACCCTTACGGGGATGCACTGGCATCGTCACAAGGTTTCTGCAAGGCACTTCAACGAGTATAAAAAACTTGGCCAGAAAATGCCTGTGGTGGTGACCATAGGTGGTGATCCTGCATACGCATACTGCGGCACCGCGCCGCTACCCGATGGTGTGGATGAGTTCATGTTGGCTGGCTTCATCCGCAAAAAGCGCGTGGAGTTGGTGCAATGCCTGACCCAGGACATGCAGGTCCCTGCTGATGTGGATTTTGTTATCGAAGGCTACATAGATCCATCAGAGGATTTCATTTTGGAGGGTCCTTTTGGTGACCACACCGGATTTTATTCGCTTGCCGACTATTATCCCCGCTTTCACATCACCGCAATCACCCACAGGAAAGATGCGGTTTATACAGCCACCATTGTTGGTATACCACCTCAGGAGGACGCCTGGATTGGTAAAGCCACCGAACGGATATTCCTGGCTCCGATCAAGATGACCATGGTTCCTGAAATCGTGGATATGGTTTTGCCGGTTGAAGGTGTGTTTCACAACCTGGTGATTGTGAAAATCAGAAAGGAATACCCCGGACAAGCGTTGAAGGTGATGAACTCCCTTTGGGGTGCAGGGCAAATGATGTTCACCAAAATGATGGTGGTGGTGGATGGAGACGTCAACATACATGACAACCTCGAGGTTGCTCGATACATTTCCAAGCACGTCCACCCTGCATTCGATATTGTGTTTTCACAAGGACCAACCGATGTGCTGGATCATTCATGCTCGGTAATGGCCTATGGGGGTAAGATGGGGATAGATGCCACTGCGAAACTACCCGAGGAGTTGGCTGGAAGGTCGGACTCTTTTGATTCAAACGTTGTTCCTGACACAGACGACTTGACCAAATGTTTTCCGGAGTTTGTTGATGTCAATACCAACTTGTTGGGAATGGGAATACCTGTTGTGTTCATAGCAATCGAAAAATCCCGCAAAGGCCATGTACGGGATGTGGCATCTCGTGTCATGGAACGCCCCGATTTCAAAGCAGTGAAGTTGTTGCTGTTCTTGGAAGACAAGTTCGATGTGAAGGATATCGCTGATGCGGTTTGGCGTTTCTCCAATAATGTGGATCCACGCAGGGACCATGTTTTGATTGGTGATCGGATGGCGTTTGATGGTACTCGTAAGACAAAAGAGCACGATGGTTTTACCCGCGATTGGCCGAATATCCTCGCCTCTGAAAACGAAACCATGGATCGGGTGGATGCCATTTGGGATAAGTTGGGGCTGGGTCCATTTATTGCATCTCCTTCACGCCGCTACCGTACACAACTCTACAAGGGTGGTGCAGTGGTTGAGGAGTGAATTCAACTGAGACAGTAGCTTTTTCCCGGTTTACTTTTGACGACTCCTTTCAATTCCAGGGTTAAAAGCAAGGAGGATGCTTTGCTGTTTGGAATCCGCATCTCCGAGCTGATCTCATCAATGGCCAACTGGTTCCGGTTGCTTAGTAATCCTATCAGTCGTTTCTCCTCTTCATTCAATTCGATGAACAGACTGGTTTGAACAGACTGTTTTTTTTGGATGACTTGATCCCACCCCATCACATAACAGATATCCTTTGCCGATTGAATCAATGCGGCCCGATTCGTTTTTATAAGATGATTGCATCCTTCACTTTGTGGATCATTCAACCGACCGGGAACAGCAAACACATCGCGGTTGTAGGAATTGGCAATGTCGGCTGTAATCAATGCTCCTCCGGATGTAGAGGCCTCAACCACCAAAACCGCATCGCATAAACCGGCAATGATCCTGTTGCGGCGCGGAAAATTCTCGCGATCGGGTTTGGTTCCCGAAATGTTTTCGGTCACTATTGCACCATCCGTAATCATTTTCCGAGCCCATAAGGTGTGCTGGTGCGGATATATCCGATCCAATCCATGTGCAACCACTCCAACAGTAGGCACACCCAATTCCAAACAAGTCTTGTGGGCAATGATGTCGATTCCAAAGGCCAATCCGCTCACCACAATGATGTCCATTTTGCCAAGCTGGTTTACTAATTCAGTGGTGCGCTCTTTTCCATAGTCGGTGGCCTTTCGTGTACCAACTACGGCAATCATACGCTTGGCATTCAGGTTTGCATCTCCTTTGGTGAAGAGCAATAGCGGTGCATCATGGCAATTTTTCAACCTGCTGGGGTAATCATTGTCTGTAAAGAACAGCATCCTTACCCCATGCCTTCGGACAAAATCCAGCTCCTTGGCCGCCCGGTCAAAACCTTTGAATGCGGTGATGGAGTTCGCGGTTTTTGGACCAATGTCGGGGATTTTTAAAAGGTGTTTCTTTTTTTCCTTGAATACGGCCTCAACCCCTCCGCAATAGGATATCAACTGCCTGGCAATCACATCTCCAACCCCTTCAATCATGGTAATGGCGATGCGGTGTATAAAAGCGTCATCGGTCATGCTTTCTGAAAAATGAAATAAAAAGTATCTTTCGCAAAAATATCCCGAATATGAACCACCCGTTCCGACAATTGTCAGTATTCATGCTGTTTGTCACAGCTTTATCAATCTTTTGTAGTTCGATTTCAAATGCCCAGGATCGTATCACCTTGAAAGGCAAGGTGACGGATGCGAAATCAGGAATTTCCCTTCCCGGAGTTACCATTTCGATTGCGGGAACAACTTCGGGAACGGTCACGGATTTTGAGGGAATGTATACGATGGAACTCCCAAAAGGAGAATCCACCATTGAGGTACGCTGTATCGGTTACAAGACGCTGGTCAACAAGATACTGGTGCAGGAGACGAAACCTATCACCTTGGACATACGATTGGAATCTGACTCGCGCTTGTTGGATATGGTTGTGGTGAGCGCAGGAAAATTTGAACAGAAGCTGCAAGAGGTTACGGTTTCAATGG
>JBEAXM010000280.1:0-3123 GCA_041159805.1 Bacteroidota bacterium | reverse complement strand
GTATTTCAGACATGCTCCTAGCTGATTGCCATTCGAAGTGATCGAAGTAGTCCTTTTGCTTCCTGGCCAACATATCAATGGGTGAATAATCGGGAAGCATGAAGTCGCTCAACCAGATCAGCCCCAGTAACAATGAAACATGTAATGCCAACGATCTGACACTTCCCACCTTGTTGATCCATATCAACAGCAGACACGGTAGAAAAACCAATACATAAAACGGCTTGATCACATATAATGAAAGAATAGCCATAATAGAAAAGAGGAGTTGACGGTTATTGCCATTTCCCAAGTAGTATATTACGTTACCAAACGAAGTCATGATCAGCCAGACAGCAATTGATTCCTTCAAAGGCGCGGAACTCCAAAGCAGAAAAGACGGAAAGCAAAAACAAGCTAATAAAACCCAGGGATTGACACCGAAAACCGTTCTGATTGAGCGAAGCAAATACATGCATCCCAAATATGAAAGGAAACAAAAGAAAAAAGAATGGACATGATAGCTTCCGAATGACACCAAACGGATCAAAACATGTAGCTTAACCATAACCTGACTGCTGTCAAAAAGGTTGAAGCCACCACCTGAAAACCATGATCTCATCCTGGGTCCCAGTTCAACTGGAATGTCAGATTTCAACATTATGGAGATAATGGATGAATGATCCTGCTTCATGTAATTGTAAAGGACCATGGAATCATCATAATACTTGAATATATCGGCATCATTACGATTTGGATAGTGATATGTGAAAATCAGAAAAACAAGATATCCTACCGCAAACTTGATCGCCAAAAAAGCAGGGGGAGCCCAAACGGGTAAGCCAACGTTCATTTTCCTGGACTGACGAAGGGCCAACCAAAGGAAAAAAGCGAGAAAAAGAACTGTGATCAATATTTCCACAGGTTCAAATATAAGAACCCAAGATACAATTGATCCAAAAAACTAATTTTGGAATCACAAAAACCAAAGACCCGATGAACCTCTTCCGAAAGAAAAGCATCCAAGACTCGCTTGGTGAGTCTGCAGCGAATGGAACCGGACTGAAAAGGCACCTTGGTGTCCGCGACCTGACCGCCTTTGGAATCGCAGCAATCATCGGAGCAGGTATTTTCAGCACCATCGGCAAAGCCAGTGCAGATGGCGGTCCCGCCGTGGTATTGCTGTTCGTTTTCACTGCTATTGCCTGTGGATTTGCAGCATTTTGCTATGCCGAGTTCGCAGGAATGGTTCCTGTTTCAGGTTCTGCATACACCTATTCATATGTGGCCTTTGGAGAGCTTTTCGCATGGATTATCGGTTGGGCATTGATCATGGAATATGCCATCGGCAATATCGTTGTGGCCATTTCATGGTCCGGGTATTTCTCCACATTGCTCGCTCATGTGCATTTGCCTGCTTTGGGCTTCCCCGACGGGATTCATCTGCCAGCATGGTCGGGAATCGACTATTTTTCTGCAAAACGAGCATATTTTGCGGCTTCAGCAGCAGGAGCCGACCCATCCCTGTTAACCAGCGAAGCATATCTTGCTTGGATAACCGCTCCAATGGTGGGTGGATTCCGATTTATCATGGACATTCCTGCCATGGTGATCAATATCATCATTACCTGGCTTGTATACTTGGGCATCAAAGAATCCAAAAACGCATCCAACCTGATGGTTGCACTGAAGCTGATTGTAGTTTTCATGGTTATCGGACTTGGACTATCGTACGTACAACCCGACAACTGGTCGCCTTTCATGCCAGAGGGCATCGGCGGGGTTTTAGCTGGTGTTTCAGCCGTGTTTTTCGCTTACATAGGATTCGACGCTATTTCCACCACTGCGGAGGAATGTCACAATCCTCAGCGCGACCTACCCAGAGGGATGCTTTATTCAATTGTGATTTGCACCGTGCTATACATTTTCATTTCCCTGGTTTTAACAGGAATGGTTCCCTACAAGGAGCTGAATGTTGACGATCCATTGGCATATGCGTTCGGAAAACTGGGATTGGATTGGATCAGCGGCATCATCGCGGTAAGCGCTGTGATTGCCATGGCAGGAGTGCTGCTTGTTTTCCAACTAGGTCAACCCAGAATCTGGATGAGTATGAGCAGAGATGGATTGCTGCCGAAAAAATTTGCCACGGTGCATCCTAGTCTAGGCACTCCATCCTTCGCCACCATTGTCACGGGTTTACTGGTGGGCATACCGCTTCTTTTCATCGACATGGACACGGTTGTGGACCTATGCTCAATCGGTACGCTTTTCGCCTTTGTGATGGTATGTGGAGGTGTCCTCATGCTGGATAAGGACAAATCAATCAAAAGGTCCTTCAAGGTCCCTTATGTCGACAGTAAATACATCATGCCAGGATTGTTTCTGGTCTTCTTTTACTTCATCACAATGGTTGACCAAACCTGGTTTGACAATTTCGCCAACCCGCTTCTTGATTGGGATCACACACCAATGTTCCTTTTCATAATGGTATTCATTGCCATATCCGTTGCAGCTTGGATGTATCGGCTCTCACTGATACCTGTGCTAGGCATATTGAGTTGCCTGTATTTGATGGCTCAAATCCATGTGAAAAATTGGGTGGGATTTCTGGTTTGGCTGTTGGTAGGATTGGTCATTTATTTCAGTTACGGCTATAAAAAAAGTAAACTAAACAGATAATTTTCATGGCTATAGTTTTCATAACCGGAGCAACGTCAGGATTCGGACGGGCATCCGCTTTAATGTTTGCAAAAAACGGTTGGGATGTTATTATCAATGGAAGAAGGACAGATCGACTGAACGCATTGGAGGATGAAATCCATTCGCTTTATCAAGGAACAAGGGTGCTCAAGCTACCTTTTGATGTTCGAGATCGTCATTTGGTAAAAGAGTCGATAGAACAACTGAAGGATGATTGGAAAAAGGTCGATGTGTTGGTCAACAACGCTGGTTTGGCTTCTGGCCTTTCGTTCATACATGAAGGGAAAATCGATGACTGGGAAACCATGATTGACACCAACGTGAAAGGTTTACTGTATGTTTCCAGGGCCATCATGCCTGGAATGGTGGAACGCAAAAGCGGACACATCATCAACATAAGCTCTATCGCTGGCAAGGAGGCATATCCGAAAGGAAATGTTT
>JBEAXM010000235.1:0-4040 GCA_041159805.1 Bacteroidota bacterium | reverse complement strand
ATCCGGATATTGACCGTTGTTCCATTTTGAAAAACAGAATCCAAATGGATTTGTCCTTGCATTTTCTGTATGATCTCCTTGCATATGTACAGCCCAAGTCCGCTACCTGAACTGGATTTTGATGCCCGGTAAAACATATCGAACACTTTGGGAAGATTATCGGTAGCGATACCCTCGCCGTTGTCCCTTATTGAAATAACCAAATTATCGCCCTCGAACCTGGACTCTATCTCAACATTGGGATTGTCTATGTCCTTTCGTAAATATTTGACTGAATTGCCAATGATGTTTTTCAAAACCGTATTCAAACGGCTTCGATCGGTATTTACACTGAATGTGTCTTCACTCAAAGCATATTTGAAAATGAAATTACGAGGAACCGCATATTTCAAATCCGTGCAGATATCCGTCACCATTTTATGCAAATCAACCAACTCGTTGGAAATGCCAAGCCGTGAGTTTCGCGAGTAATCCAATATCTCCTGAATGGTTTCATCCAGGCGGTTGACGGAGTTTTCTGCAGTACGTAACAATCCCGAGGACTTTTCATCTAAATCGGATGTTTTGAATACCAGATTCAAAATGCCCTTGATGGAGAGTAATGGCGACCTTAAATCGTGGGATATGCTGTACACAAAATTATCTAGCTCCGAATTGATCTTCTTCAGTTCCTCGTTTTTCAGCACCAAGCTCTTTCGTACCACCTCGCGCTCATATGCGTTGCCAATGATTCCCGATACGGCTCGTAACAACTCCAACTCGGATTTTTTCCAATGCTTGTGAACCATACACTCATCAAATCCGATGAATCCAAAGTTCTCGCCGTTTACATAAATGGGATAAACCAAGATGGATTTGATCTCTTGTGGTTCGAGTATCTCACGAACACTCGCTGGTAGCTCGCTGATGTTCTCTGAGAAGATGATGCCCTTCTCCCTAAGGGTGATTTCCCAATAGGGAACCATTTCATATGGCAAGTACGAAAGGTTAGCTATCTGAGGTTCCACTCCCGTATTGCACACCTCGAAGGTGTTCGAGCATGCCAATCCATTGTCCACATTCTCGAAAATGTAAATACGACTGACCTGAGTATGATGCAATAGTGCCTCTAAAACCAACTGCACACTTTTTTCAAACTCAATGTATTTGTTTAAGTCCAACGCAATCTCCGACAAGAGCTCCTGCTGTCTTAAATTATACCGTAGCTCCTCCTCGCTTTTCTCGGCATATGATTTGTCTTTTTGGATGGCAATGAATCCGCCATGTTGTCCTTGCGCGTCTTTTATCGGGGTGATTTGCAGTTCTACCAAAAAGGCCTCACCATTTTTCCTATAGTTGATGATGTCAACTTGCACATGCTCCTTTTTGGCGAGTGCAGTTGACATCTGCCCAATGGCTTCAATGTTTGAATCGGGACCCTGAAGGAAATCCTTGGGCTTTTTACCAATTACATCACCTATAGGGTAGCCGGTCATGGCTTCAAAGGATTTATTCACCCAGACAATCTTTCCCATCTCATCAGCAATCACAGCAGCGTTTTTCATGTGCTCCGCAACTTGGATGAAACCAGCGTAAACACTGTTCAGCCGGACTGACTCGTTTTGGTTATCGTGGTTGTTTTGACTCATGCTTTAATTATCTCTTGAATGGCTTTGGTACGCGTCATCAAATCAAAAAAATACAGGATGGAGACCAGATAATAAATATGCCATCACCCCAGTGCATTCGTTGATTTAAACAAACACCCTGCTACCTTGATAAGATGACAGAATCGGCTTTTGTGAAGGTAAAATTATATGTAAGTATAATTATTTTGGCAAGTTAGTCAGATAATAATTGCCCATACTCTTTAAAATGCCTATTCCAGGCCTGTATATATCAAATCTTTAAACAAAAAAACACAAACACTGTTGGTTTTCAGGTTTTTACTGCTGAATCCGTGGGTGTTGAGTCACAAAAAGCGAGGCCCTCAAATGAAATAAACGTTTAACTCACGTGTTTCATGAAGCACCGTTGATATTCAAAGCTATTTTTACAGCTCCACTTTTCAACCTGGCTTTTCATGAAATTCCTAAACTCCCTTCCGGTCATTTTATCGCTTTCTTGTTCCGTCAATGCACAATCGCTCGTGATTTCAGAAATAATGGCTGACCCATCACCAACTGTGGGCCTGCCTGAAGCTGAATATGTGGAACTTTACAACCCAACGAACAACCCGATCAGTTTATCCGGTTGGGTGTTGTTCGATGGCAGCATCCGGCAACTTCCAAGTAAAATCCTTCCACCAAGTTCATATATTATAGTCTGCGCCAATGCCGACACTTTAGCGCTATCGGGTTTGGGTCCAATAGCGGGCGTGTCATCGCTATCACTGACGAATACCGGTGACAAAGTATCCATTCGCAATCCACAGGGAGTCGCCGTTGATTCCGTTAGCTATTCCGACTCATGGTATGGAGACCCCGATAAAATCAACGGGGGTTGGTCACTTGAAAAAATGGATTTGAAACTGAACTGTCAGCTTCCTGGCAATTGGATGCCTTCCATTAATACCATCGGCGGAACCCCGGGGGCGATCAATAGTGTTAACGGGGATTATGCAGACCATGAGCAACCTCTGTTGCTTCACACATACTGCCTAGACTCATCAAGCTTGGTTTTAGTCTTCAATGAGCCTATAGACATAACAGGATTTTCCACCCCGGGTTCGATTTCCCTATCCAACCCATACGCTACATCATCTGCATCCCTTTTTGACGAACAGGGCACAAGCGTATTACTGCATGTTACTCCACCCATAACCAAAGGCATCATAGGGCAACTTGAAATATCCGAAATTGCCGACTGCGTTGGAAACCTCATTGACATTCCTCAAGTAATGCCTTTTGGAATAAAAGATTCATTGGGCGAAAATATCATCATCAATGAAGTCTTGTTCAATCCCAAGGAGGATGGATTCGATTTCGTTGAGCTTTATAACAATGGTCATTCCATTGTCTCGGTTTTGGACCTGTTCTTAACACAAGTCTCATTGACCACCGGAAACTCTTCGGATCCCTTGTCCGTTGCAGCCACAGAACGATATTTATATCCCGGCCAATATCTGGCTATCTCAGAAAATGTTGAGTCCGTAGGAAAACAATACCGCTCTTCTTACCCTTATGGATTTCAACAAACCCCTGATTTGCCATCATTGAATATCGATGAAGGTAAAATCAAACTGCTTTTTAAAAACACCACACTGGACTCCATGTACTATCACGAGGACTTCCATACTGAAATCTTGTACGACAGAAAAGGTGTATCGCTAGAGCGGATACACCCGAACCGTTATTCGTTTGAATCAACAACTTGGCATTCGGCCTCCTTCAATTCAGGTGGTGCAACACCGGGACAACAGAATTCACAGTTTGCCACTGAGGAAAAGGGGTTGCATCTAATTGAAGTGTATCCCGAAATATTCTCGCCTGATCTTGACGGCTACCATGACTTCCTGACTTTTCGGTTTGCTGATGGTGTTCCAGGTGCCATTTCAAATATTACCATTTACAACCATGATGGTGTGGTTGTATTCAACAATCGAAGAAATACCCTGTTGGGAACCAATGACCATTACAGTTGGGATGGTATCAATGATGAGGGGGAGGTTGCCTCACCTGGTATCTATGTTGCATTGATAGAGCTGTTTTCACTGCAAGGAGAAGCCAGATATGAAAAAGTGGCTTTTGTGATTGCGGAAAAACTATGATCAAATCACCCGATACGAACCGATGTCATGGTCAAAGAGCCGGCCATGGGCTTGTCATTGAAAAGCAAAATATCATCGGAATCTTTTTGCAATGCTAACGCATATAGCAAAGGCAGATAGTGTTCTGGGGTTGGTATTGCCAAATCGAATGCCTTTCCCCTGGACTTGAAATCTATCAATTTCTGATGATCGCCCTGCAGTATGTATTTTTTCATCGCCGCATGGGCTTCTTGAGCCCAATCATAGGCAAAACCGATTTCATTGATTTTATCCCATGCCACCAAGCCCAGGT
>JBEAXM010000227.1:0-13633 GCA_041159805.1 Bacteroidota bacterium | reverse complement strand
GGGCATGATACAGTGAATGCATGGTATTGCGAACCGCTACGCCTTGAGCCTGTGGTGATGGGTGATTGGATCGGTGACGTGTCCCGAGGGGGACCTGTAAACTTCAGGAATGTGTATATGAATCCACATGGCAATGGTACACATACCGAATGCATGGGTCACATCAGCAAAGAGCAACATTCCTTGAATCGTGAATTGACCACGTTTTTTTCATTGTGCTCAGTTATAAGCATCATTCCGGAAGTTATGGGCCAGGACCATGTCATTACGGAAACTCAAATCAAACTTTCAAATATTCATTCAGATGCCGAGGCGGTTGCCATCAGGACTTTGCCTAATGGAAATGAAAAGACAAGGAAACACTACTCGAACACCAATCCTCCATACATGGAACCAGGTGCTGTTGGACACTTGGCTGACCTGGGTATAAAACATTTATTGATAGACCTTCCTTCCATTGACCGTGAACGCGACGAGGGGCTCTTGGCTGCTCACCATGTTTTTTGGAATTACCCGGAAGCCCCTCGCCACGGAACAACCATCTCTGAGTTGATATTCATACCCGACAATGTACCCGACGGACTGTACCTGCTTAACCTGATGATCACTTCCTTGGAAAATGATGCCAGTCCATCCAAGCCAGTACTTTACCGTATCAAATCTTCTCGTTAAACGGTTTCGAAGCTTGGTTTTTTGATTTGTTTTTCGTAAATTAAAGGCCATGAAAATCATCAGGATTTTATTTTTTGTTGCGTTGTCGATTGCCGCGTCCCCATCACGCTCACAGGGCACTTTTGACATGGGGCTTTCAATGGGCATAACCAATTATTATGGGGATTTGGGACATGATGATTGGTTCAAAACCAACTCCACCCAACCGGGAGTGGCTCTCACATTCAGGAATTTTTTGAAGCCAGGCGCCTATAGTGGAAATTATTACCGGTCAGTATCAGCCGAGGCGCGCATATCATGGAATAGGTTGCAGCTTGATGAGGTTATTCCATATGGCGGCCGGGAGGGTTTTGAGATGAGGAATTATGGTCGGGGCATCGGCTTCAGGAACGATTTGTTTGGCCTATCAACACTTCTGACCTACACTCACTACAACAACCCACGGGTTCCCTTGCACATGCAGCCACCTGCCTTTTTTGTTTTCACCGGCATTGGAGTCTTTTATGGAACGCCAAAGGCCGACCTGTTCCGAGGTGAGTTGGATATTGATAACAGATATTTTTTCTGGCCAGATGGTACCATCAGGGATGCGGCCTATTCAGGAGCTGGCTCTCAGGCAAACATCATCGAGAAGGACGGTATTTATGAAACAGACCTCACAGATTGGTACACAGAAGGTGGCGGAGTATCCTCCGAGGGCAAGCTGAGCAAGATGGGTTCCAAAATCAACATTGCAGTTCCTGTGGGTTGTGGTATTCGATATGGCATCAATAAAAACCTGACTTTATCGCTGGAGTTCGGTTACAACATGTTTTTTTCCGATTATTTGGATGATGTAAGCGACAGCTATCCAACATACAGTGAAATAGCGTCCTCTTATCCCGGAGATCCTGTGAAAGAGCAATTGGCGCTGTACATTTCCGATCCCACCGGTTTAGGTCGTGGAGGATTAAGTGGCAATGGCATGAGTCCTCGGGGCAACCCATCAAGCAAGGATGCTCACAGCTACATTGGAATGGAATTCGCCTACAAGGTGGACTTTTCGAGAGGCTTGCAGCGTTTGTGGGGCTCCAAGTAAACTTCCCTGGACCGACTATAAATCTGTCATAGGTTTCAATTGCATTGGAACGAATGTCCTATTATTCCTAATTTTGTTTCATGGCGACAAACAATGACGATTTATTCAAAAACCTGATATCCCATTGCAAGGAATACGGGTTCGTATTCCCATCCAGTGAAATTTACGACGGGTTAAGTGCGGTTTATGATTATGGACAATATGGTTCCGAGTTGAAAAACAACATCAGGGCATTCTGGTGGAATTCAATGACCCGTCTTCACGAAAACATCGTCGGTATAGATTCGGCCATCTTCATGCATCCCACCACATGGAAGGCATCCGGTCATGTGGACGCCTTCAATGATCCGTTGGTGGACAACAAGGACTCCAAGAAGCGATATCGTGCTGATGTCCTGATTGAAGACCACCTGGCGAAAATCGAAGCAAAAATCGATAAGGAAGTTGCAAAGGCACGTGACCGGTTTGGTGATGCGTTCAACGAGGAGCAATTCAGGAGTACCAACCCAAGGGTTGTGGAGAACCAGGGGAAGATAGATGCAATAAATGATCGGTTTAAACTAGCGATGGATGCATCTGACATGGTCGCCGTGAAACAGATCATCATAGATCTGGAAATTGCATGTCCGGTTTCCGGTACGCGGAACTGGACCGATGTGCGGCAGTTCAATCTGATGTTTTCAACTCAAATGGGTTCAGTAAGTGAGGAGTCTTCCACTCTATATCTGCGCCCCGAGACAGCTCAAGGCATTTTTGTGAACTTCCTGAATGTTTACAAAACCGGTCGGATGAAGATACCATTCGGCATCGCACAGACTGGTAAGGCGTTCAGGAATGAGATTGTTGCGCGTCAGTTCATTTTCCGGATGCGTGAGTTTGAGCAGATGGAGATGCAGTTTTTCGTCAAACCAGGAACGGAGATGGAGTGGTATGAGTTCTGGAAATCCACTCGAATGAAATGGCATCGCTCATTGGGCTTTGGTGAGAGCAGTCATCGCTTTCATGACCATATCAAGCTTGCACATTATGCAAACGCAGCGTGTGACATCGAATTCCTGTTCCCTTTTGGATTCAAGGAGCTGGAGGGTATCCATTCCAGGACCGACTTTGACTTGAAGTCACATGAATCCTATTCAGGAAAGAAACTGCAATACTTTGATCCTGAAATCAACGAGAGCTATGTTCCATATGTGGTGGAGACTTCCGTAGGTCTTGACCGTTTGTTTCTTGCAGTATTGTCAAACGCATACACGGAGGAGAAGCTCGAGGATGGAGCTGAGCGGATTGTACTCCGCATACCAGCGTTTCTAGCACCTGTCAAGGTTGCTGTGTTACCTCTTGTCAAAAAGGATGGTTTGCCCGAGCTATCAAGGGAAATCATGGATTCGATAAAGTCCGACTATTTGTGCCAGTATGATGAGAAGGATTCTATCGGAAAGCGTTATCGTCGTCAGGATGCGATTGGCACTCCGATATGTATAACGGTTGACCATCAATCATTGGAAGATGGTACTGTGACCATTCGTCATCGCGACAGCATGAGACAGGAGCGGGTTAACAAGAACGATTTGGATCAAATGTTGATTCAATCATTCAAGCACCCAAGGCCATGAAGTGCAACTGATATGCATAAAAAAAGGGGCTGAAAAGCCCCTTTTGCGTTGATATAGTAATCAGTAATCAGTTCGTGATGGTGATTCTTCTCGTGATGATCTGACCTCCCACACGGATTTTCAAAAAGTAAAAACCCTTGTTTCTCCCGTTCAGGTCGATGAAATAAAGGTCTTTTGATCGACGCTCAGGAACACCAGAGTAAATTTTGTTACCGAGCATATCGAATGCTTCCACGTAAGGAGCCGAGCTGTTTGCTGACAAGCGGATGTTTACGGGCCCTGTAGTAGGAGAAGGGAAAACGGAGACATCACTGCGCTGTCCGTTTTCTGGAAGTCCGACAGTGCTACTATATACCTTTAAATCATCAAAACTTAGGTTACCGAAATCCTTGTCGTAGAAAAGTTTCAGATAACCTGTAAACTGTTGCAAAGGAACAGAGAACGTAGCGGATGAATTGTTAGGCAGGTTGCTAAGTGAAGTCACCACGGTCCAATTGATGTTGTCGGGACTGGATGAAATAATCAACGTACTTGGACCAGAAACGTTCTGGCCTTTTCCCCAAAAGGTTAATGAGTCTGCATTAGTGACCAATGGGGTGACAATGGTTGCACCATCGATCCCGAACTTGTAGGAAGGGGCGGAAACACCAAAGTTGGTATTTGTTGTGTAAAATGAATTGGTTACACAAGCCGTGTCTAGGGTGGAATTGCAATTCCATGAGATGTTAAATCCCGCGGGAACAGATGCAACAGTTCCTTGATAGTTGTCAAAGCCAGTACTCAAGATGATATTTTGAGCAAAGGTTTTACTTCCTAAAAGCAGGGTGGTAATTGCCAAAATAGAGGTTAGTAAGGTTTTCTTCATGCTATTCGATATTACATATCAGAGTACAAAATAAGCGATTTTTCATTAATAGTCAACAAATTTTGTACCAATTGTCGGTTTTTTAGCCAGTTAGTCATTGAATTGGTTCATCGCAAACACTGGTCCAGCTCCAATGAAGTGGGTGATTGCCTCTGCGGCCTTTATGGTTTTAAGTTCAATGATTGGCTTTTGTTCATCGTTCCACGCCTCCAAAACATAGTCGGCCTGCCGTCCTTTTGGAAAGTCGTTGCCGATTCCAAATCGAAGTCTTGCGTAGTCGCTGGTGTTGAGCGTTTCGTTTATGCTTTTCAGACCATTGTGTCCTCCATCACTTCCTTTCAACCGGATTCGTATGGTTCCAACTGGTAATGCCAAGTCATCGGTGACTACCAATAGGTTGGTCAGCGGAATGTTTTCCTGTTGCAGCCAATAATTAACGGCTTTTCCACTGAGATTCATGTAAGTGTTCGGTTTCAGTAGGATCACTTGCTTGCCTCGGATTTTAATCCTGGAAATGTGTCCCAATCGATCCAGTGAGAACGTGGCGCTTGATTTTTCGGCCAAGAAATCCAAGACTTCGAATCCGATATTGTGCCTGGTATTGAAATACTCGGCACCTGGGTTCCCTAATCCAACAACAAGGAACTTCAATGGTAGGCCAGTTTAGTGGCTAGCTTATTTGGCTGCTGCTGCTGGAGTCTCCACTACGTTCCTGGTGGTACGAACCCCAACAAGGATATTGTTTGGAGAGTCGAGGAACTCTACGCCTTCGATTTTCAAATCACCTACACGAACAGACTGTCCGATTTGAAGCGAATTGATATCCACGTCGACGGCATCTGGAAGATGGTTGGCCAATGCACGTACTTTGAGTTTACGCACTTTGGTGATCAGCTTGCCTCCTTGGCGTTGGCCTTCGGATGTACCGATGATTTTAACCGGTACATTCATCACAACGGGTTTTCCTTCGTTGAGCTCCATGAAATCAATATGCATCAACGCATCTGATACGGGATGAAATTGGATCTCCTGCATCACGGCTTGATGGGTTTTTCCGTCGATATGGATGTTAACAGTGAATACTTCAGGTGTATAAACCAGACCTCTGAAGTCCAATATGGGGGCGTAGAAGTGTACGTTTTCGGCACCTCCATACATCACGCATGGCACCATTCCGGAGTTTCGCAGCTTTTTGGTGTCTTGCTTGGTTAGACCTGTTCTTTTTGTTACGGTCAGTTCAAATGATTTCATGGCAATGGATATTAGTAAATGGGGTTATGCTTTGATGAATAAGGGGCTAATGGATTTGTATGAATAAACTCGTTGGATTGCTTTTGCAAATAAATCAGCTGTTGGTAAAGCGGTGATTTTAGGAGATTGCTGCTTGAGAGGTATGGTGTCGCATACAATCAATTCGGTAAGGGCCGATTCTTCGACTCGCTCGTAGGCACGACCGGACAGAACCGGATGGGTACAAAACGCGCGGACGGTATTCGCACCACGGTCCATGATCATTTGTGCTGCTTTGGACAATGTGCCAGCAGTGTCAACTATATCATCTACTAGGATGACATTTTTTCCTTCAACGTCGCCAATCAGAGTCATGCCTTCAACTTCATTGGCGCGTTTACGGTGCTTGTCGCAGATGACCATGTCGGCGCTGAAATACTTTGCGTACTCCCTTGCGCGATGCACACCTCCCATGTCTGGGGCGGCAATGATCAGATTGTCCAGATTTAAACCTTTTATGTAGGGAACGAACACCGTAGAAGCATCCAAGTGGTCAACAGGAACATCAAAAAAGCCTTGTATTTGAGGTGCATGTAGATCCATGGTCATTACCCTGGTAACACCAGCAGCGCTCAATAGGTTGGCAACTAGTTTCGAACCTATCGCAACCCTCGGTTTGTCCTTGCGGTCTGATCGCGCATAACCGAAATAAGGTATGACGGCTGTGATGTAGTGGGCGGATGCCCTCTTCGCGGCATCAATCAGGAGGAGCAACTCGAAAAGGTTTTCAACTGGGGCAAAAGAGGATTGGATGATAAATACATCGCATCCACGAACGCTCTCGTCGAAGTAAGGTGATATTTCACCATCAGAAAAACGGCTTACGGTCACATCACCTAAAGGAGAGCCGTACTGTTCGGCAATTTGTTCGGCGAGGTAGCGCGAAGCGGTTCCTGAAAATATTTTTACTTCTCTGGCCATGCCCTAATTTTCAAAGGGCTGCAAAGTAACTAAAAAAGGAGCTTATTTCAAAGTCTTTTCATTGAAAATAAGAGGTTTCCGAAAAGTTGCAATACATTTTCAATAACCCCAATCCACCCTTGAAATACCAATAAAAGCACAGAAAATCAGTTAGATGGCATTAATTGGCGCCCTCAGACAAGGCATTTGACATTAAAAGGAAACGATTCTCATGTGCCTGGTTTGATCCCCCGCCTTTAGCATGACAGAGTAGATTCCTGGTCCGAAAGCGGCCCTGTTGAACTCGTAAATATGTTTTCCGGCATCAACTTTTCCCTTGATGAGTTCAGCAACTTGCTGCCCCAAGGCATTCACAACATAAAGCTCCAAATCCAATACCTCTTCAACATTCAATACGACATTGGTGGTTTGTCCAAAGGGGTTGGGCCATGCGGAAATATTCACACCAAGGACATCCAGTTTTGCGGACACGATGTCGGATAAAGCGTCGAGGCCATCAATATCGACTTGCCTCAAACGATAATAATAGGTTTTTCCAAAGCTTACGTTTTTATCTACGAAACGATAGTTGGTCAATTGACTGGTAGTGCCTTGGCCATCAACCCATCCAATTGGTTGGAATGCTTCCGTTCCTGTATACCGTTGCAATTCAAAACCGGAATTATTGGTTTCGCTGGCTGTGGTCCATTCAACAAGTATGTTATCTCCATTGGGCTTTGCGACGAGGCTCAAGTATTCGACTGGAAGTGGAGTTAAACCCTGAGCAACGGAGAAGCCGGTTCCGGATCCTAATGATACCATGCCGGTCCTTTGTAGGGCGGTGATGGGTCCGGGATAAACACAGCTTCCCTCAAGACCCCATGCGCTGGAAGCTGATGCTCTTCTCATGATGGTGTAACCCAGGGTTGCATTGGTGTAGTTTGTAGGGTATGCCGTTAATGTAAACGGAGCCACACCGGTAGCGGGGGAGCCGTCTACCAGCCAATGCCCGTTGTTAAGTGGGTTTTGGTCGTACATCATGTACAGGCACTCGGGTCCCAGAATGGGATTAGGGGTGGTAGGTGCCGTGTTGTTGAACGATACGGTAGCGGATGTCCTATCGTTGGATCCTGCAAAATTGAAATTGATTCGCTGGTAACCTTTGGCAGTGCTTCCAACAGGAAAATCATATGCGCCCCCGGTAGCTGAAAAAGCCCTTTTGAGGAAGCCATCAACAAAGCTGGATGTATTCCCCGCACTCACAGCCGCTGGGGCAAGATTGATCACGTTGACCCTGTTCGTGGATGTTATTATTTTTCCGGCAGTCATCGTCAGGTTTCCAGCCACCACCATCCAATCCGTTGCCCCACTGTTTCCGAGCGTGAGTCCTGGACCAGTGTGATTCATGACCACATTGTTCAATGCGCCCCGATTGAAATAGTTTTGGGCAATCGAGCCATTGAACTCAACAGTGTTGCCCGTTGCAGTGTAGGAAGCATACGGTGCTGTGGAGTAGTAGATGTTGAAATTGCCACCCACTTTGTGGTACCGGCCGGATGCATTGAACACTCCACCTGCATAGGTGTTGGTTGTTCCAACCACGAAGTTGCCTGCGTTATCGAGATCGTTATTGAGAAAAACCGTGTTACCTCCATTTGTGGCAGGTTTATTTACGGTAAGATTCCACAGACGATTTGCACCAATCATGTTTCCAGACATGTATTGGTTTTGTAGAGCCAAGTCACTTTGCATGAGGAGCGTGGAGCCCGTTTGCGCATTGATGGCTCCATTGTTCATGAAATTGTTGCAAATTTTCAATTGGGAATTTGCAGCGAGCGTAAGTGTTGCTCCTGCGGTGATATCCATGCTGCCGCATTCTGCTATTAATCCAGTAATGGCAGGTTGGTTTGCAACAGGTGGGATTGCCACATTGTAAGCACAGCTTGGAATCGCACAACCTCCCCAATTCTCCGGATTGAACCAATCTGTATTGAGCGATCCAGTCCACACTAATGTTCCACCCGTTGGAGGGGTTGCTTGCAAAGGTGTGGTGTTTGAAAAATTCAATGTGAATCCCGAGGTACTATTGGTGAAGTTACTTACGATGATCAGGTATTCATCGCCAGCGCTAACCGGTATTCGTGATTGGTAGGCAGGACCGAATCCGGGGTAGGCGGCAGGAGAGGTGCCGATATTGGCACTGAAACAACCAGTTACCCCCAAGGAGTTGTAGTCGCAAGCAACGGGTGGTGTAGTGGCCAGGTTGTTGCAGTTGGCAGGGCCAGGGGTTCCTGCGGTCCTTGTTCTCCAAACAGCAAAATCATAATCGGTTGCAATGGTGGAGGGTGGTCCACTCCAGTCATTGGGCACGATGTCGAACTCCATAAATCCGTTTGATGAGATGTTGACCTTGTACCAATAGGAACCCCTTTCCCCGGAAAGGAGGCAGTTGGCATTTGCTCCGAATTCGCAGTTGCTACCTACTGCTTGAGGCCCTGGATTAGGTACGGAAATACTTGCATCGCAAACAGGGAATGCCATGGTGCAGTCTTGTCCGGGTGTGGGTGGGAAAGGGATGGTGCCTCCTACTCCGGAGTCCATGATGTAAAGCGTAAATGATCCCGTTTGGCCACCATATCCATCTATTGAAACATAATAAGTCATGCCCGCTGTGAGACCTGTAAGGCTCAAGGAGGAGGAGGGATATGTGTTGCTTCCACATGGAGGCAGGTCATCGTTGCATCCAACCAGCGGCAATGTAGATCCTGCTCCTGCTGCAATGCTGCCGTTTACAGGGCCATAAACAGCCATTTGGGTATTGGTGAGGGTTCCAATTCCTGTTCTCATCCTAACACATCCGGATGCAGGCGCAGTGAAGCTGTACCAAACTGTGTTAAGTGCGTTGCCTCCAATCGGCCCAAAACAGCCGGGATTTGATGGCTCGTCAGCGTTGCCAGAGCAACTGTTGTTTCCAGGGGTGGTGATGTTGAATGGAATTGCAATCGCTTGGAATGGCCTGTCATTGGATGCGCCGGATCCAAACGAGGTTACTTGGAGATTGTATGATACCGAAGTGGAGGGTGACTGGGAATCGATGATGATGAAATAGTTCCCGGCGGCTGGAAGCGTTACTGTTCCTGATAAGGTACCTAGGGTTGCACCACCACCACTTCCAATACAAACACTTCCTGTCGACCCGGGGCAGCCTTGGTAAACGGCGAAACCAATGTCGTTACTACTTGCATTCGACAACGTTACACCGATACATTGTGCGGATGTTACTGAAAAAGAATAAACCCGATCTTCTCCAGCGGCAAACGTACCATTACAAATCCCAGCAGTGGCAGCATTGTATTCGTTTCCTGCGCAGGCAGTTGTCTGATTGTTTAGCGTGGCTGGAAGCGCACCAATTGAAATGGCATTGGAGCAAATGGTTCCTGCTGCTCCCGTAATCACAGCTGAAATGGACAGGTTGGTATAGGGGTTGCAAGCGGGGGAGGGCCATGAGTCTAAAACCAAATAGTATGTTGTATTGGCCGTTACGTTCACGCAAATGGATTTGCTTCCCGTAGAGCTTTGGGTTTGGGCAACACATATGGCTGTTGAAACCCCGCCGCACGGTCCCGTGGTAGGGCATCCTTGGTAGAGCATCAAACCGGTGTAAGTTGCCGTTGGTGCATTCAGGTCGATGGTGACTTGGCCGCTGCTGGTTGGCGTAAATGCCCATACCCGATCCTCCCCATCAAGATAATAGGTTGCACCACATGCGGCAGTGTTGGTAGGTGTAAGGTCATTCACTTGTCCGCATGTGGTTCCGGAGCCCGAGTTGTAAGGAAGCGCAGCAACGATAACAAATCCCGTACCCATGAGGGAACTACATGACGGCCCTCCGCCTCCATTGGAGGGAGCAGAAATGGACAAGAAATTGTATGGGTTACAGGTGGGAGAAGGCCAAGAGTCAAGAACAAGATAGTAGGTCACATTGGCTGTGACCGTAACACATAACGTTTTACTTCCAGTCGAGCTAGTTGTTTGTGCAACGCATGTGGCTCCGCCGATGGCATTCATTGGACAGCCCTGATAGAGCATTAAACCTGTATAGCTTGCGTTAGGAGCATTCAGTTCTATGGATATTTGTCCCGATGTGGTAGGAGTAAATGCCCATACCCGATCCTCGCCCCCGAAGTATAAGGTTGAACCACATGCCGTAGTGTTTGCCGAGGTTAAATCGTTACCTGTCCCACAAGTGGTGCCTACACCTGAATTGTAGGGCAATGATGGTATGGTTGTGAGACCGTTTCCAATGAGCTGGGAGCATGAAGGGCCCGCCGAGGAGGAAACCAGCGAAATATTGTCGATGGCTCCCGCAGGGTTTGTGCCAACACTATTGTCATTGATCCAAGTGAAGACCAATCGTTGGGTTGTACCTGCAAGGTTATTGGGTAGGGTGATAGAGGCGGTTTGCCAATTTGAACTCAGATTGAAATCACCTCCAATCTGTCCAACTCCCAACTGTGCTCCGAGTACCGGGGTGGTTGTATTCGGCACAACAAAAACGCGAACATAGTCATAGAAGGATTCTCCGTATCCTTTCCAATTAAAGTTCAAAGTCACATTCGATTGACCCGCAGGGATGGTGATGTCTCGGTAAAAGTGAACCACCGCGCTTGTAATTATATCATAGTTATTGTTGCCCGAACCAGTACCGATGTAGGCACATCGGGCGCCAGTGAAGCCGGTGGCGGCCGTTCCAAGAAACCATCGATTGGTGTTGTTAGCTCCATTTACAACAGTCCAGCCGTTGTTTGCCCAACTTGTACCCAATTCGAATCCGCCGGCACCCGCAGGGTCCAAAATGGTAGTGGTTTGAGCCCCAACAGGCCTCAATCCAATTAGAAAAAAAGCGACAACCACAGGAAAGGTCATCCTATTGGTTAGGGCCCAACGAATGCATGTCAAGACACTTAAAGGCGTATGTTGATTATTTACAAAGGGTTGTGACAAAAATGGTTAGATTTAATTTTAATCGAAATATAATGAAGTTAAAAACACTTGGCCAAATTTCTTGACTAATTATTCATACGTCAAGGATTGAAAAGGTTTCACTTACACCAAATTAACCATTGCAAAAAAACAAACAGCCATGGATTAATCCATGGCTGTTTGACAGGTACCCGGGATCGGGGTCGAACCGATACGATATTGCTATCACTGGTGTTTGAGACCAGCGCGTCTACCAATTCCGCCACCCGGGCATTTAATGGACTGCGAAATTAGTAAATTAAGAGATTAGTGGCATCATGACTTCAATGACCATTTTACCCGAGTAGGGATTTGATGGCATTTTCATATTTTTTGAATGACTCAACTTGTGAAAACTCTTTCTCGCACCGAGATTTATTGTTTTCCCCAATGGATTCGGATAATTGATCATCTAGTAAAAGTGTCTTTATCGAATCTGCAAAAGCTGCAGGGTCTCCTGGTTTCACCAAGAAAGGGTAGTCATCTCCAAGCGCTTCTTTGTTGCCTTGGATATCGGTTGCGACTACTGGAAGCCCTGCCGCCATGCATTCCGTAATACCTGCAGGCAAGCCCTCACTCAAACTGCTAAAAACGCATAAATCCGAGGCACGGATCAAGCCAGATATATCGGCAACCGAACCAGGCATTTTAATGAAATCGGCCAACCCTGATTCATTCACTGCCCTTGATATTTCCTGATAGGTATCCCCATGATAACCGGCCAATATGAGATATGGCTTATCCAGGTTTTCATCGGAATGTAAACGCACCCAGGCTTTCACCAAAGTGATTTGGTCTTTGAAGGATGTAAGATTGCCCACCATTATACCGGTTTTGGCATCTTTAGGTATTTTCAATTCTGTTCGCCAATAGCTTCTGTCATGTGCTGCCCTTTTCAATTCGACTCCCCACTTGATGATTCTAGTTTTTTTCGCCTTTTGAAAATAGTTGTTCAAGGATTCCAATCCGTTAACACTGTTGGAGATAAATAATGGGGTGTTTCTGAGTGCCCACATTAGAATTTTATCTCGATGGTTTTTGGTGAATCCAAATCCCCTGTCAACTTGATTCCAAATGAATCCTTTGGCTCCCGTCAATTTCCATATTGCGCCAGCGGCGGTATTTGGTCTGATGGTATATGACATGATCAGGTCTGGTTTCATACTCCTAACCCGCATGGCGAATCTTATCAACTCAACCCCGCGTCGCAAATGACCATAATAAAATTTGAAAGGGATGCTACCGATTAATATTCCATCACCTTTCAACAATTCAATCAACACATCGCTTTTTTGATGGTCGGTAATGGCAAAGACGGAAACATCGTAACCTCCTGATTTTTTTAAATGACAGGCAAGAAGGGCTGCATGTTTTTCCGCTCCACCTGCACTGAAGCCATCAATAAGGATTAGGATTCTTTTAGCCATAGGATTTCCTTTTACCCACTATTGCACAATAAGGGGAAAAAAAACGGTTGTTTTTCGGGAAGACCCTGCTGAGTAATGGCAGTGACAGTTGCAGCATTTTCAAACATATTATCCTGATAACACCCCGTGGCAGCTCTTCTTTCCAAAATTCAAAATACCCCAGAAATCTATAGTCTAAAACCTCAAAGCCGTTTTTTTCCAAAACCGCTTTCCACTTTTTTGGTGACATGGAATCAATATTGTGGATTTTCAAAAACCCGGGATTGATCAATCTTTGTAGGAGGTTCATGAATGGCCAAGTGAAGTTTGGCGTCGTGATCAGGGCATAACCGTCATCAGCTACCATATCGAGCTGGAATTTGATCACGGATTCAAAATCATTAAAATGTTCAATGAAACCAAATGAGGCGACAACATCATAGTATGATTTTTTTTCTTCAAGGAACACATCTCTCCTGTCAATGGATTTGGTTCTGTAGCCTAGCGACTCAAGCCATGACCTCATTTCGCTGTCGGTTCCAGGTGCAAGGTCTGCGCCATTCAGCTCATAACCCATTCTGCCAAAAACCGCCAAGAAACGACCAGGGTAACATCCAATCTCATAACAGGTGCCGTTTTTCTTTGGAATCCATTTTTCAATGTACTTTCTGATTTGATCATGTGCAGGCGCCTCTATGAATTCCTGGTTTTCATATTTGGAATCCCACTCGTTTTGATCAACCAGGTCCATGGATGATTGTACTGGTTTTTGATGACTCATCTGTTA
>JBEAXM010000145.1:0-8708 GCA_041159805.1 Bacteroidota bacterium | reverse complement strand
CGATAGTAGGTTTCTATGCTGTTAGGCAAATCAAGGAGGGCATATCAGTACCAAAAAACAAAATAGAAAACACCGACTTGGACGAATTCCGGACTGGACTTAGAACCATGGTTTCAGATATATTCAATCCAGAAAAACCCTTCGTCCAGACTCAGGACCTCGGAAGGTGCTCATATTGTCCTTACACAGGCATCTGTAACAGATGACAGCTGGTAAGGTATTCAATTAACGTATTTGTAGCCAATCCCCCTTACCGACAAAAAATAAGCCGGGTTGGAAGGGTCGGTTTCGAAATATTTTCGGAAAGTGACGATGAAATTGTCGATTGTCCTAGTTGATGGATAAACATCATAGCCCCACACCGTTTCCAAAATATGTTCACGGGAAACCACCTCGTTCTTCCGATCCACTAAAAGTTTCAACAGCATGAATTCCTTTTTGGTCAGCTGTATCTTGCTGCCATCATTTAAACGAATCTCCTGAGAAACAAAATCAACGGTCTTATCTCCGATTTTCACGGAAGAAGGTGTGTTAACAACCGTTTTGACAGATCTTTTCAGCAAATTCTGGACTCGTAAAAGCAACTCCTCCAAATTGAAGGGCTTGGTCAGGTAATCATCCGCACCCAATTTCAAACCAGCTACACGATCAGCTCCTGAATTTTTTGCGGTCAAAAAAAGAATAGGTACCGTATCATTCTCCAACCTGATGGATTCGCAAACGGTAAACCCATCCATTTCAGGTAGCATGACATCCAGAATGACCAGATTGAAACGTTCTGACTTGAAATTCTTAAGCGCAGATTTTCCATCAGCTACAGCTGAAACCTTGTATCCCTCAAGTTCCAAATTAAGACGTATAGTCTCATTAAGGGATGGCTCATCCTCGGCCAGCAAAATCCTCTGTTTCATAGACCAAAATTATGTTTGCAAGTAAACAATTAAACTTCCAAAAGTTTACTGTTAATAAACAAAAAAAGCATTTTTAGTATTGATTATCAAATGTTTAATATTGAAAAAGAAACAGCTAAGCCACGCGTGCATCATCCAAATGTGCAACTTGGTACATTTTAACCCTTGTGAATGTTATATTTACAAGAAAATTTGTCTCAATCGATTTAACCCTCAACATGAAAAGAACATTACTTGCAATCGCATGTCTGCTGCTTATCAGCTCCAACTTGGTGGCTCAACAACACCGCTGTGGAACCATGGTTTACCACGATTACCTGAAGTCAATTGATCCTGACTACGAATCCAGACAGAATTCCATTGATGAACTGATGTTGAATTCAATGAAAAATGACCCCAGTTGGAAAACCACAGGTACTGTTACCATTCCAGTAGTATTTCACGTCCTGTACAGTACCAACAACACCACTCAAAACATTTCCAATGCTCGTATCCAGGCACAGTTGAATGTGTTGAATGCTGATTACGCTGCCACCAATTCCGACACTAGTCTGATTCCAGCAATCTTCAAATCATTGAAAGCAAACACTGGCATCCAATTCTGTTTAGCGCAGCGTGATCCTCAAGGCAACCCTACAGATGGTATCATACGCAAACAAACCACTGTAACCTCGTTTAGCACTAACAATGCCATTAAATACGACGCCCAAGGTGGAAGCACTGCATGGCCATCGAACCAGTACTTGAATATATGGGTTGGTAACCTAGGTAGCGGATTGCTCGGATATGCCCAATTCCCCGGTGGAGCTGCCGCAACCGACGGCGTGGTGTTGCTCAACGGATCGGTTGGTGGTCCTGGTGCACTTGGAACAACTCCATCGTACAACCGCGGTCGTACTGCAACCCACGAGGTGGGTCACTGGTTAAATTTGCGTCACATATGGGGTGACTCGAATTGTGGTAATGATTTTGTATCCGATACCCCACTTCACTCCACTGCCAATTACGGTTGTCCTGCTTACCCATCCAATGCCACCAATTGCTCAGGCAGTCCTGTAATGATGACCATGAACTACATGGACTACACAAACGATGCTTGCATGTACCTTTTCACCATAGGTCAAGGCACCAGAATGAACAGCTGCATCACCACTACCCGTGCATCTCTTATTTCATCCCTTGGCTGCACACCAGTCGGACTCAGTGAGCCACAAAACTTGGGAATCTTTATCTACCCAAACCCAACCGAAGGAACCCTTTACATTGAGAACACCAACAATATCGGAGAGTCAGCCGTGGTCAGGGTAATCAACTCCATTGGACAAGTAGCAGCCACTTTTGAAATTTCTGACTTCAGCGGATCCAATTCCGTCGATTTGAGTTCATTGAAAAACGGTGTCTACATGGTTGAAGTATCATCTAACCGCAAAATGTCGGTACAAAGAATTGTATTAAACAGGTAATCACTCCTTGACAGAATGAAAGAGGCCCTGCACATACAGGGCCTTTCTTTTGGAACAACCTTCCGAAATCTGAGATCCAAGAACTATTCTACGGTAATTTTGTTAATTATATATGCAAAACACCATCACCCACGGTACTGTGACCTTGAATGAAATAGCCAGTAAAATCACCAATGGTGAGCGTATAACCATTGATGAATGTGTAATGCTTTACGAGAATGGGGACATTGGATTCCTTGGAGAGCTTGCCGATCAAGTACGGGAAAATCGCCATGGGAAGAAAACCTTCTTTAATCGAAATTTCCATATTGAGCCGACTAATGTTTGCGTTTTTTCATGCAATTTCTGCTCCTACTCCAGGCAGTACAAAAACCGTGAGCAAGGTTGGGAGTTAAGCCTGCAGGATATGATGGATAAGGTCCGCGCATATGATGGCGTACCTGTCACCGAAGTGCATATCGTGGGTGGAGTGCATCCAAAAATGGATCTTGATTTTTTTTGCAAACTGGTTTCTTCCATCAAACAGCACAGACCCGACATGCATGTGAAGGGCTTTACCGCTGTTGAGTTAGACTATATGATTAGAAAAGCCGGCTTGAATTACAATGATGGTCTAAAAAAGTTGAAAGACGCTGGTTTGGACTCACTACCTGGAGGTGGCGCTGAAATCTTCAACCCGGAAATCCGTGATAAGATCTGTGCTGACAAATGCACCGGAGAGGAATGGTTGCAAATACACAGAACTGCACACAAGCTAGGAATGGCAAGTAATGCCACTATGCTTTACGGTCATATTGAATCCTACCGACACCGTGCTGAACACATGTCAATGCTTCGTGACTTGCAGGATGAAACAGGTGGATTCAACACATTCATTCCATTAAAATTCAGGAACAAAGACAATGACATGTCTGATGTGCCTGAGACCACCATGGTAGAGGACTTGAAGAATTATGCGGTGGCAAGAATATTCATGGACAATTTCGCACACATTAAGGCTTATTGGCCCATGATTGGTCGTGGCACTGCAGCCATGAGCTTATCATTCGGAGTGGATGACATTGACGGTACGATTGATGACTCCACTAAAATTTATTCGATGGCTGGATCCGAGGAGCAGAACCCTACCATGACCACTGAGCAATTGGTGACATTGATAAAAGATGCAGGGAAAGTGCCAGTTGAGCGCGACACCTTATACAACACCATACAGGAGTTCTCCTAGTTGTAACTCAATCAGCCAGATCAAACCTCACCACGGGCAGAAGTGTACGTCCGCCAACGGGTTAAAAGCTCTTCAAACCCCGGAGGTAGCGGGGCTTCAAAATACATCTCGGTTCCCGTAGTGGGATGGATGAATCCCAGGGATCTGGCATGAAGTGCCTGTCCGGGAATCAGTGCAAATCCATTCTCCACAAAAGTCTGATACTTGGAAAATGTGGTTCCCTTCAATATTTTCTTGCCACCATACATTTCATCATTGAAAAGAGGATGGCCTATATATTTCATATGAACTCTGATCTGATGCGTCCTGCCGGTTTCAAGTCTACACTCCAGCAAAGTAAGGTATCCGAACTTTTCCAGAACCGAAAAATGGGTTACGGCATGCTTCCCTTGATCACCTGATGGATAAACCTCCATCGACTTACGGTCAATCTGACTTCTTCCAATATGACCTGTGACGGTTCCATTATCCTGGTCAAAGTCACCCCACACAAGAGCGGCATACCTCCTTTTGATGGTCCGATCAAAAAACTGTTTGGCCAAATGCGTCATCGCCTTCTCATTCCTTGCAACTACAACCAAACCAGATGTGTTTTTATCAATTCTATGTACCAAACCGGGCCTGATCGTTTCTGACTCTATTGATTTCCCCAAAAGATCAGGATGGAACCGATAGGCAAGGGCATTCACCAATGTACCGGTATAGTTTCCATAACCGGGATGTACAACCATCCCGGCAACCTTGTTAATGACCACCAAGTCATTGTCCTCGTAAACCACCTCCAATGGAATGTCCTCAGCAATGACCTCTACCTCGCGAGGAGGGTGTGCCAAAACAATGGTAATGGTATCAGCAGGCTTTACGCGATAACTGGATTTTACAGGCTTTCCATTTACAAGGATGCTACCTGCTTCAGATGCGCTTTGAATGCGGCTCCTGGATACATTTTCCAAACGCATCATTAAAAACTTGTCGATGCGCAAAAGGGACTGACCCTTATCAACTACGATTCGGTGGTGCTCATAAAGCTCATCCTGTTCGTTTTTCTCAGGAGCGTCGTCCAAGGGTATCATGCCATCCTCTTTGAACGATTTTTTTATTAAGGCTTAACGACCAATCTCGATACTTGAATAATTCCAGCGTCGCCGTAGGTCAACCGAACAAAATAGATGCCGGCATTAAGATCCGTAAGTGGGATATTCTCCTGCCGATTGTTAACTGATTTCACCAATCTGCCGGTGGCATCAAGAAACTCCACTATGGCATTCGAACCAAGATCCTCGGGATAGTTTAATCGGACATGGTCAGTGGCAGGATTAGGATATATGGTGAATTGGTTGGATGATTGATTTGTGCCAATACCACTATAAAGCTCCGCTCCACTGAAAACAGGACGAATCATCCACATACCCGGCAATTGCGATTGAGTCCATGACCCGGATGTATTGAAATACTTCTTAGTGGGATCAGCAGGTGTGTTCACATCTAGTCCAATATTCAAAAGCACAGCATTGTTTTGAATGAAACCAAAATACCATGTTCCAGGACCGAGATAAATTGGATCAGTCGTATAGGTTTTGAACTTGTTGATACTATCCAGGTAGGCGGGTGTCTGATTGAATTCCTCATATATGGGGTTTCCCTGTGGGCCTGACGCATTTCCTGACCATACAGCCAACCGGAACTGCTGACTTGCCACACTGGTTCCCGATTGTGCAAAGAACATGTTGATACCTCGGAGGGTGTCTCCTTTTAGTAGATCGAAGCGGTATGCAAGTTTCGCATTCACTCCATTGATACCATAGGCAAGCTCGGCTGAGCCATCATCGTAGGAATAATAATCAAAGAAATGTTGTCGATGAACCAAAGTGTCATTTTGAGCGAAATCATCGGGCAGCCCTCCAGATGTTTGGCCAAGGGCATAAACGACATCGAAGTAGGTCTGGTCAAAAGCTGAAGGATTAGAGAAAAAGGAAGATGCTGCAAAAGCTGATGGAGGATTTGTATTGGTATTCAAGGGAACGACAATACTGTTTGAACCGCCACCTCCGAAAAGCTGGGTGGGATTTCCGAATGGGTCAACCACCTTTCCGGAAATACTGAGTGGAAATGGAGCTGGATCGTTGTTGTTACGAACCGTTAACACCGCTGCTGGTCGCAGCAAAGCCGATTGCTGGGAGGCATTGATGGAATTGTAGTGTGTCCATGGAATGGAAGCGTACGAAATGAATAACGGATACGCCTGGTTTACGAAAGCGTAATCCCTGACAACATCATAGTCAGGTGGCAAAAACTTGTTCAAGTAGATGTAATCAACATTCCATATATCTAACATGCCATTTTTGGAACCATGATTACGGAAGCGAAACTTGAATCCACGTTGCCGGTAAGAGGGGTTGTTTATCGATATCTTGACTTTGGAGAAGGTTGTATCGCCCGTGCTATTCCCTGTTACAGACCAAGCGTATTCCCACGATTGTGTGACCACATTGTAGAACTGAAGGGATAATGAGTCATTGGTTTCGGGCTTGTCGCCTCTACCCTTCCGCTGATAATAAAAAATCAAAAACAGACTGTCGCTGGTTAAATACGGAACGCCATTGAAGTCACTAGCCAAATCGATTGGCAACGAGGTGAGCTCATCACATAGGCCGGTGGCTCCAGCATTCACATCATCGTAGGCATTTCCGTCCTTGTCGATTCCATCGAAAGTAACAGCACCAATTGAAGGAGGATTAATACAGAATCCGAAATTCACATATGAAGAACTATCGGACCACAAAGTGGCATTCGGCCAACAGGTCTCAGACGAAAAGTCATCGAAAAAGGGTAGATTGATTGTGTCAATTACGGAGGCTGACTTGAAGAGCTCATTTGCTGTTGCGTTGATTAACCTATGCCTTATATCGGGATTGCAGAGCAATGGCAAAACGCGCTCGTCGGATGATTGATCGGATTTGATTTGGTTCTGGGAAAATAAATTTCCAGATGACAGCATCAACACGGTAAAAATCAAAATTGAAAATTTAAAATTCATCTTCTGCTGGTATATTCGGGTTGATGTAATTGGAATTCAATGTTTCTTCGGATTCGGTCAAAAACAAGTCAATGGATTCTCCAAACAACACGGTTTCCTGCAAACGGAACTGCGGGTTTTGACGATATACTTTGCAATTCATCGAGTCTCTGACCGAAGGGTCAAAAATGGTCAAACCAGTGGACAAGCCTGATGCCTGCAAGACAAAAACCGCTTCCTGGAATGTTAAATTGTAAAGATTAGGCAACATTACACGGCTTGTGTTCAATCCTTGACCAACCACTAGATCAACTACTGTTCCTTTATCCACCTTGAAACCTGGCTCCACCACTTTCCCATTGACCTGCATTTCGAGCACGGCATTTTTTGCCAAATCAGGTTTCAATATGACCTCGCCCCTTACCAATCCAAAAGCATGTAAGGTTGCCTCTGCCTGCCTGAGTGAATTATCCACCAATGATGGCATCTTTACCTCTGGAGGGGTTTTCCTGGTAATGGAAAAATAAAGGGTTCTGCCGTCTTTAACCCTTGTGCCGGGTAAGGGGTCCTGATCCAAGATCAGACCCGGTTTCCTTTTGGGATCATATGTGGAAGAGTCACTGATTTTAACCCTGAACCCCTGACTTTCCAATTGGTCCATTGATTCAAACAAACTCTTACCAGTCATGTTTGGAACAGCCACCGATTCATTGTGCCTGGTGTAAGTATCGAGCCAAAGGTAGGTTCCTCCAAAAAACAAAACCAAGGCAAAAAGGCCATATACCAGGTTCATCATAAACATACGTGACCGGAAAAAAGCAAGAACATTATTACTCATTGAGCACCCTCCTTGTTTTTACTTTTCATCCTGCGTTGAAAACCAAAGTCAATGATGCTTTCAATGAACTGGTGTGGTTTGTAATCGTTTATTGCTGCTTGATGAAAGATGCAGGTGGCAGGAGTCATACCGGGTAAGGAATTCACTTCAATAACCCAGACCTCAACCTGTCCGTCGGCATATATCCTGACAAAGGCATCTATACGAGCATAACCCTCAACATTCAGTAAACGAGCCGTTTTCTCCAACACCTTTTTCACCTCATTGGAAATACGTTGGTTTTCTTTGATATCGGAACTATATCGGGCGGGTGTTATGTTTTGCCCTTGGCCAGCAAGGAACTTCTCCTCCAACGACAACACATCACCTTCAGAAAGGGCCTCGGATGCCTCAAACACTTCATATTCGATTTCACCTGAGGGCTTGTAGTTGGTCATCAGGCCTCCTGTGATTTCAAGGAAACGTGCCGCTCCACCGCTTGTGACCAATTCCTCAACCAAGAATCGCTCCTTGCGCGGAAACTCCTCGTTGTGTTTTATCTTGAGCAAAGACGCAGCGGCATCCACCAACATATCCGATTTACGGAAGATCAGTTCGCAATAAGCATGCAGCTGCCCGGAATCCCTGATGATTTTAACAGCGGAACTACAGCCATCATCCACCGGCTTGGCTATGAATGGAAAATTGAATTCATGCAGTACAGCGTCTTCAAACGCACCTGGATCACGATGCCAATCGGAACCATGTACCACAAGATGTTTGGCAGCATGTATTCCGTTTTTCAAGAGCACCTCATTGGTCTCAAATTTGTCAATGGTGACCTTGGATGATTCGGGACCTGAACCATTGTATGGAAGTCCCACCCGGTCCAAATTCGCTTGAACCTCCCCGTCCTCACCTGGACGTCCATGCAGCGCGATGAAGACACAATCTACAGAGTCCTTGAGCTGGTTGTAGGTTATCTCAACAGGTTGCTTAAGGGATGTCCCATTTGCAAAGGTTTCAGTGATGTTCACGCATTCTTCGATTATGCCCTTCAATACCGGGTGGACCTTGAAATGCTCAATTTTATCCCGTATGTCATCAGCATTATCCTTGAGCAATATGTTAACAGGTATTACGGTCAATTTATGTGATTGGCTATCGCCCGAAAGAAATACGGGAACGGGAACAAACTTGCCAGACGACGATAATTTTTCAAAGATGTTGCGGCCGCTTTCCACTGATATATGCCTTTCGGAGGAATATCCTCCCA
>JBEAXM010000163.1:0-2779 GCA_041159805.1 Bacteroidota bacterium | reverse complement strand
ACGTTCTGGAAAATACCATGCGTAGCAGGGTGTGTAGGACCCAAGTTCAGCGTGGTGTATTCTTTCTCCGTGGGAGAGAAATGGGCGTTATGTAGGTTGTTCTCTGACAAATTAGTGGGTGGTGGGTGGTGGGTAGTGGGATTGGTGACCGGTGACCGGTGACCTATCTTCCAAACATCTTATCATCTTTATCTCTTCTGAAGGGGTCCTCCAAAGGATACTCTTTGCGGAGTGGCCAACCTTCGAGTGAGTCCATATTCAGGATTCGTCGCAGGTCGGGATGACCGGTGAAACGGAATCCGTAGAAATCGTATGCTTCGCGCTCCATCCAATTGGCTGTTTTGAATAGTCCAGTCAAAGTCGGGAACACGGGAGGATCGTAATGGGTAAAAGCCTTAAGGCGGATGCGGTAGTTGTTTTCCAAACTGTGCAGTTGGTACATCATACCAAACTTCTGCTTGGAATCCGGAAAATGAAGTCCACAGCAGGTGGTCAGGAATCCAAATCGAAGTGATGGCTCATCCTTAAGATAGGTGATGATGTCGATGATTGAATCGTTATCGATGACCAATGATAGGAATCCATAAGGTGTGTCGTGCTCCAGGACTTTCCCTGGGAAACGAGCCTCCACCATATCGAGGATCATACGGTTATTATCTGTAGTCATTATTTGATTCCGTATGATTCAAGCATCGCCTTGTATTCATCAGAGTCGCGGCGGCGCAACGATTCGTTTTGTACGAGCTCTTGGATTTTCAATACGCCATCGAGGATTTGCTCGGGACGTGGCGGGCATCCTGGAACATATACATCCACTGGGATGATGCGATCAATACCTTGCAGCACGCTGTAGGTATCGAATATTCCTCCGCTGGAGGCACAGGCCCCGACGGAGAGCACCCATCTGGGCTCGGCCATTTGTTCGTACACTTGTCGGAGAACAGGTCCCATCTTCTTGGAAATGGTTCCCATCACCATCAGCAAATCCGCTTGGCGTGGCGAGAAGCTGAGGCGCTCAGAACCGAAACGTGCGAAATCGTAGTGGGCACCCATGGTGGCCATGAACTCAATTCCACAACACGAGGTGGCAAATGGCAAGGGCCAAAGGGAGTTCTTTCGGGCCATACCCACCATCTTATCTAAACGGGTGGCAAAGAAACCGGGACCTTCGAATCCTTCAGGGGCTTTAACTACATCTACCATTTCAGCAGGTCCTTTTCTGGTTCATTAATTGAATTATTCCCACTTCAGTGCGCCTTTTTTGATGATGTAAAAGAAACCAAGCATGAAGAGGCAGATGAACACAATCATTTCCAAGAAGCCGAAAAGTCCTAGCTTCATGAAATTGACCGCCCATGGATACATGAAAATCACTTCTACATCGAATAACACGAAGAGGATGGCGACCAACAGGTATTTGATGGAAAACGGGATACGGGAGTTGCCTTGTGGTTCTATGCCGCACTCGAAGGTGTCGAGCTTAACCTCGGATTTCCTTTGAGGTCCTAACAAGTGTGTGGCAAATATGGTTGTGAGCACAAATCCTATCGCCACCACAAACATGATTGCGATTGGCAAATAATCAACTGGAACGCTCAACAATACCATACAAGTCATTTTTCACAAACAATCTGTTTTTCAGATATGTTTTGATGGGCGCAAAATTACATTTTTATTGTTTGCCTCCAACCTGATTATGTTCATGTCAATGGCTGTTTTCAACAATTAAACTTGCGATGAACATATTCGTAAACTTAAAGTTGTAACGAGTTGTTAATTGGATACTTTTGCAATAAACCACTTGCTTTCGATTTGATTACTAGAAAATTAATGCCTCGAGCTAGCTTCTAACGAGGCCAATGAAACCTGAGCAAGAGGCCAAATACCAAAATAAATTGATGGGGAAAAAAGTTTTAATTATCGGATCCGGTCTCGGATCATTGGCAACGGCACTGCGTTTGACCACAAAAGGATATGAGGTCGAAATAGTGGAAAAGCACAACAAACCAGGGGGTCGATTGAACCTGATTGAAAAAGACGGGTTCTCGTTTGACATGGGGCCATCCTTTTTCTCGATGAGCTACGAGTTTACCGAGCTTTTCAAATCCTGTGGCGTTCAAAACCCTTTGAAGCTTAATGAATTAAACCCTCTTTACGCGGTCTACTTCGAGGGTCGTGATAAGCCATTCATGATTCACAAGGATCTGGATAAGCTGGCAGCTGAATTTGCTGGTATTGAGGGTGATATGGCAAATAAGACTCGTAAATATTTGGAAGCTGCCGGCAAGATTTTTCATGACACTGAAAACATCGTAATCAAAAGGAATTTCAACGGAACGGCAGATTACCTTTTTCAATTGTCGAGGGTTCCTTGGAAGCATGCCCCGAAAATGTTCCGATCCATGTGGCAGGAGTTGGAAAAGCATTACGATTCCCAGGAGGTGAAAGTGATTTTCTCCTTGGTTGCTTTTTTTCTCGGCTCCACCCCATTTCAAACACCAGCGGTTTACAGCTTGCTCAATTACACGGAACTGATCCACGACGGATATTGGAATGTACAGGGCGGCATGTACCAAATCGTCACCAAAATCAAGGAGATCCTGGACACCCGTGGAGTGAGGTTCCACTTCAATACTGAAATCGTTAAAGTTCACAAGTCAGGCGCACGGGTAACCGGGTTCGAAGATGCCAATGGAAAAATCTGGACTGCCGACATCTATGTATCCAATTCGGATGCGGCCTCCTTCAGAGGCAAGGTATTGGGCAGACCATCCTTCAA
>JBEAXM010000151.1:0-7644 GCA_041159805.1 Bacteroidota bacterium | reverse complement strand
TAGTACAAGTAGCAGTAACTGTTGGCGAATAAAAAAGTATCTACTACCGGCGCGAGGGTTGTCCACGAAAAGTGCGAACCGCCAGCTTGGCCAGCCCGGGGGTGTAGGTTCGTGCGACAAGGCCAAGCAGGTGGTTGGTTTTCGTGGTGCCCTTTTTGGTTACTTTTTGGGCAAGCAAAAAGTGACAAAAAAGAAACATGGATCTGGCGGATTAACGCGGATTTGATTTTTGTCGACGAATAGATCCGCGAGCATTCGTGGCTATCCGCCCAATCAGCGTTCCCCGGTTTTCAAAATCCTTTTCACCACCACTCCTCGCCCGAGCGTATGCGTGCCAAGTAAGTGCCCGTGGGCACATTCCATTTGATACGATGGCTGTTACTCGTTGTAGCGGATTCATACCTTGCTGCAATCTTGCCCGAAATATCATACAGCTCTACCAATATGTTTCCGGGCGCAGGAAGCGTAATCGTGGTTTCGTCTTCAAATACTGTTGGGAATATACTAATGGAGGTTGGATTGTTGCGGCGAATCAGAATGATGTTTGACAACGACTGGTCGCCATCGAAATCCACTTGGCGCAAACGATAATAAAAATTGCGACTGCCTGCCACAGGGTCGATAAACTCATACGTATACGCAGCGTTGGCATTGCCCCTTCCAGCCACTTGGCCCACTTTCATAAAATCATTCCCTCCTCCGGAGCGCTCCACCTCAAAGCGGTCGTTGTTGGTTTCCGACAAGGTAGTCCACCGCAAAAGGTTTCCTGTGTCGTTGGCCTCTCCTGTAAATGAAACCAGTTCCACCGGCAAGGGAGTGTTGGTGGGTCCGTTCAGTTCAAAATCATCAATGGCCACTCCTGCGGCGCCAATGGTTACATCACTCTTGAAACGCAAACGGAAACCTACCGAGGTGTTACCGGCCAAGAATGACACATTGTATTGACAAAGCGTATAGGTTGATTTGGTGGTGTTGAAATAAGCCTGGTTGATGGGAAAGGCCGTTGCCCCTGCGGTGTTGCCGAAGTCGTACCAATTGGCAACAACGGTATTGCCTAAAGGAATCCACGTGTCGCCTCGGTCGGTGGTGTATTCCACAATAAAGCCGTCGTATTGCAACTCGAAACTGTTCTTGCGATAAAACGACAGTGTGTATGTTCCTGGAAGCGTGAAGTTGAAGTTGGGTGTCCACAAACGAGCATCGGTATTATCGGCATAGGTGCTTGCAGTTAATCCTGTCACCCACGCACTCGAACCACTTCGTGTTCCACTCTTGGCTGCAACGGCTGAACTACCCCTTTCAAATGGCGTTCCTGCAAATGTTTCGGAGGCAAAGGATAATGGGTCGAGGTCGAAGCTGCCGCCGTTGGCTGGCAGAAACGGAACCCCTTTGTTGGGCAATACGTGCACGGCACCATTGATGGTTTTGGTGAATGCGGCATTACCATTGATGGTTAAAGTTACGTTGTACAAACCAGCCGTGGTGTAGGTTTTGGTAGGGTTTTTCGATGTTGATGTAGTACCATCGCCAAAATCCCAGTTCCACGAAGTGGCTTTATAGCTTGCATCTGTGAATTGAACCGTCTTGTCTTTATAAATCACTTTTTTATTCACGGCAAAGTCGGCATTGGGTGAGGCAAACACATCTGTCGTAAATAATCCGCGTCCGTGAGTCGCTGCCGCCACGAGGTTATCGCTACTGCGTATCTGCAGCATGTCCACACGGGTATTGGCTAATCCGTTGTTGGAGGGCCCCCATACTGTAGCTGCACCGCTGAGAAGATCGGTAGACCACACACCCACCTCGGTTGCCAACAACGCTTGCGATGCGTTGGCTGGATTGAATAATGCCCATCTGACAGGCATATCAGGAAGATTTCCTTCCACAGCGGTCCACGAAGCGCCACCATTGGTGGTTTCCCAAACGCTTACCACTCCGTAGTTGGAATAGGTTGCCAGCAAGTGATTGTCGTTGCCGTTTTGAATGGCGATACAAGAAACGGAGCCGGTGGGCATTCCTGCACCGGTAATATTTGCGGCGGTGATGGTGGCGTTGGCATTATCAACCTTTACGATTCGTCCATTGCTGAGTCCGAAAAATACACGGTGGGGCGTATTGGGTGAAACCGAAACATGGGATACACGACCGCTGTTGAATTCAGCCACCGAAACAGATGCAAGCGTATTGGTGGTGTGTGCATTCAATATGCGATAATAGGTTCCCGATGGCGCGGATGCGTATAGGTTGTTATTGACATCGTCAAAATCCGTCGGGTTTACGAAGTAACCATTGTTGTTGCTGGTGATGGATGAAAAGCTTGCTCCACCATTGTTGGATCGGTAATAGTTGTTGTAGACATACGAGGTGAACTGGTATTGCGGCTGGTTTTGATCGATGTGCGTAAAGCATCCGTCGCCTCCTGTAACTTCTATGATGGCATTGATGCCGCCACTATTGAACTGGTGTGATCCGTTGTCTTGAGCGCCCGCCAAAAAGTAATTGGAGTATGCCGTTGGGTGCATGGCGCATGCATAGTATTGTGTTACGTTGTAATTATCGCTTTTGGATTGAATTGCAGGTATGGAGGCCGTACCGTTGGCGGTACGAAACACGCCGCCGTCATTGCCAAACAAGATGGTGGAAGAGCTGCCAGGCTGATACACGATGGTGTGTTGATCGGCGTGGGTGTACTGATAACCGAAGCCACCATACCAATGCGAAATCTGTTGCCATGTGGTGGCGCCGTTGGTGGATTTGAATAAATCGATGCCGCCTACACAAAGTACATCAGCATTGTTTGGATCTACGGCAAGTGCTAAATCATACCATGCTTGGCCACGAGTGAAATCCGCTCCAATACCTCCATCGGCATCCGTAGGCAGCGTTCGCGTGGTCCATGTGGTGCCCTGGTCGGCAGAACGATATACGCCACCAGCACCATTGCCGGCACCTTGGGTTACAGCATAAATCACATTGGCGTTGGAAGGTGCACATGCCACTTCAATACGTTGAATGCCGGTGGTGGGAAAGCCGCTGGCAGCGGTATTCAATTTGGTCCAAGTGCCAGAAGCACCCGTTAAGGAACGATAGATGCCATCAGTGCTGAACATGCCTACCGTGGCAATCAAAACGTTGTTGGATGTGATTTCCAAATCGGCCACGGCATCGTTGGCAGCACCTGTTCCTGCACCCAATACTTTAGTCCATGTGATTCCTCCATCGGTGCTCCGTTGCAAACCTGAACGAGTAGCGGCAAAAACGTGACCACTTACAGGATGGACAACAATTTTTTGAATGTATCGGAAGCTGGCGCTGTTAAGGGTTGATGTCAATGGCAACCAATTTACGCCCCCATCGGTTGACTTCCATATCCCATTACCTCGGATGGCGTCGGCATTGAAATATCCTTCACCTGTACCGAAATACCGTTCGTTGGTGTTGTTCGGATTAAATGCCATGGATACGATGGCGATGTTGTCGAATAAATCGTTGATGGGTGTCCACGTTGGTGTGGTGACCGATATGTTGGTGGTTTTCCATAAGCCCCCTCCTACTCCTGCAGCCCAAACAGTGTTGCCGGTGGGATCGTTTGGCTCAAACATTATGGCTCGCGTTCGACCACCCACATTGTTCGGTCCACGCTCCGTCCAATTCATGGTGATGGCTCCCGCCATTCGGTTTCCTGATAGGCTGCGTAACTGATCGGCGTATGCCATGGCCTGTAACAGGCGCTCACGCGGAACGGTGTTGGTGGCAGGATCTTTGGTGAGTTCAAACTCCTGTTCAATGGCCTTGTCAATACGGTCCCGTAAGGGGATTTTGTTTTTGATTGTTGACTTTGGACCCCTGAACACATCAACCGGTGTGGGACCTTGTTGTTCCACAAATTGCATGGCAAGCCACAAAAGGGCAGTTGCCATGGGCAAAAGTGTTGATATGCGGATATTCTTTTGCACGGTATGTTAACAACCGAACGTAGTCGATGGTTTGCTACTGGCTAACCACTTTGAATTCGGTCCTTCTGTTTTGTTGGTGTTCGGCTTCTGTACAGAGCACATTGTTTTTACACTTGTTAACATGCTGTGTTTCGCCATAGCCCTTGGCTGAAATCCTGGATGATTCTATTCCTCCTTTGATTACAATGTAATCCACGGCGGATTGGGCTCGGCGTTGGGAAAGAATGATGTTGTAGGCGTCAATTCCCCTGCAATCCGTGTGTGAACCCAATTCTATAACAATTTTGGGATTTTCCTTAAGGATTATGACCAGTTTATCGAGCTCTATTGCCGCATCCGGACGAATATTCCATTTATCAAAATCATAATAAATGTTCTCGAGCACTATGGGTTTATTGATTATGATTTTCTCAAGCAACAGGTCTACTCGCATGGAGTCATTTGTTGCGTTGTATGTGTTGAAGGATTCCGATTTGGCAAAATATCCATCGGGGTTGGTTGACACCACATAGCTCGTGTTGAAATCGCCTTTGATAGAATAATTGCCTTGTTCATCGGTTACATCGGTTCCAACAACATTACCAAGTGTATCCTTCAAATAAACGGTTGCATTGGGAATAGGTATCAAGGTTTCCTTTTCGGCTACAATACCATAGATAACAATCTTATTTACGAAATCGATGCTCCAAATATCATCGTCACCTGTTCCGCCCTTCCTGTTGGATGAAAGAAGCCCTTGTGTTAAATCGGAGGATATCCATATCCCGAAATCATCTTTGTGGGTGTTTATAGGAAATCCGACATTCAGTGGGTCTTCGGTCTGGTTTTCGAGCTCTGCCTTGAAAATATCCAAACCACCCAGTCCGGGCCAACCATCAGAGGCGAAATAAAGTTTTCCATCAGGAGCTATGTAAGGAAACACATCGTTTCCTGTTGTATTTATTTTTTTTCCCAGGTTAACCGGTTCAGACCAAACCATGCCATCGCGGTCTGAGTAATAAAGGTCCATCCCTCCATTTCCTCCTGGCATGTCGGATGAGAAATAAAGTCTTTTTCCATCTTGTGAAAGGCATGCATGCGCCATGTTGTATTGAGCCCTGTTGAAAGGTAAGTCAACCGGATCGCTCCATTTACCATCAACAAGTTTTGAAAAAACAATTTTAAGTCGGGCGGTCTTATCGTTTCTAAAAGGCAGCTTGCTGTTGTTTCTGGTCAAAAACATCTCGTCGCCCATGGGACCGAAAACCACAGGACCGTCATTGTATTCAGATCGCAGCTCTTCTGCAAAAGGTGAAATGTTCGGATTTGAGATGAGGTTGCCTTTGGCATAAAACAACGAAAGGTATGGGTCTCCCGTCCATGAATGTGTTTTCTCCTTCAATCCACCCCTCTCCCTTGAGGACACAAAAACAAAGCCATCAGCAAATTTTGCTGGAGAAAAATCAGAGTTTGCCGTATTGAGTGGTGCAGTTGTGATGTTAAACCGAGCACTGTCTTTCAAAAAGCCATCCAATTTTGAAATGGCATCCAATTGGTTTTTCGCACGATCATCGTTGGTTGCCGACGCGTTGTATTCAGAAAAATATTTCTGGGCATCTGAATAATTTGCATTCGACATCAACACCTGAGCCAACCGCAGCTTATCCATTGGCGTTGCATAATTGGCTTGAACAAGTTTTCGGTAGTATGTTTCCGCTTGTTCGGTTTGGTTCGTCATGCGATAACACTCCGCAATTCCCCGCATGGCCTTTTCATTGTTGGAGTCCCTATCCAGCGCTTTTAGATACAGAGGAATCGCATCACTAAATGCCAATGATTTTTCGAGCTTTTGTGCTTTTGCTAAAGGACTGTTGTCTTGTGCAGTAGCATTTAACGAGGCACAAAAAAGAAAGATGGCTATTAAAAATCTCCTAACTAACATATTTTCAATTGTTTACTTAAAATATTAATATATTAATTATCAATTATTTATGATTTAAAAGGGCTGTTTTGGAATACTTTATGGTACCCCAAAATAATACAAAAAAGTCTAAAAATCAATTACTTGTAAGATTATTACTATTTATCCAGGCGTGTGCCGTCAAACTTCACCTCGGTACCGGCGCGGTAAGTGGTAAACAAAATAGGTTCTCCGGTTTCATCAAATGACTTCCATTCCCCATCGGGTAAGCCAAGTTTATAGCTTCTGATTTCACGGATGCGGCCCGAATCATAATAATATTTATGCTCACCGTTTTCCAAGCCGTTCAAATATTCACCTTCAAATGCTTTTTTTCCGTCCTGATAATATCCTTTCCATAAACCGTTTTGCAAATCATCCAAGTAAGCACCGGAGTATCGATAGCTTGCGCTTTCAAATTCCCATGTACCTGTTTTCAATCCATCCACATATTTTCCACTTGCAACTATTTTTCCGAATGAATCATACTCCTTCATTTCCCCATCTTCGCGACCATTGATATAAAATTCCTCACGTAATGGCTTTCCGTTAATATGATACCAGATCCAGCTACCATCAGGTTTACCTTTACTGTATGATCCTTCCTGCTCCAATGAACCGTTGAAATAATAAAACAACCATTTGCCAGTTCGTTTACCATCCTTGTATTCCCCTTCGGATTTAAGCTTACCCCCTGGATAGTACATTTTCCATTTTCCCTGCATCAACATATTCTCATCTACAATCCCCTCACCACTTACCTCATCATTGGAAAACATTTTTGAGGCGGTTATCTCTCCCGTTCGACTATACTCGCGATAAACACCCTGCTTTTTTCCATCAATGATGTTAACGGATGATTTAACTCTCCCGTTGCTGTGGTAATCACGTTCTATTTCGAGCTTAACATCCGGAGTCTTATCAATAACAATCTGTCCATTCCTGTAAACCTCCATTTTCTTCACCGATCCATCCTCACTGAAATACCGTACCGATCCATTGAGCAAATCATCCTTGTAAGTCCATTCTGTTTTCACCTTTCCTGATTCAAAAAATTCCTTCCATATCCCTTGTTTAGCGCCAAACTTATCTTTCCTGTTCAATTTCTCCTCTGAAGCAATGAGATCGCTTTTATAAGTGATAATCGACAAGATGCGACCATCGTCTTCAGAAAAAGTAGTACAACGTCCTTCCCTTTTTCCATTCTGATAAACCAATTCCATGGATTTTAATCCACTCTCATGGTAGTATCTTGCGTTACCATTTTTAATACCATTCTCAAATGATTCTTCACCACTTTTATTTCCATTTACATGAAAATCGGTTTGTTTTTCCTTGTTTCCTTTCGTAAAAACAATCAATGATTGCATGACTCCGGAGTCATAAAAAAATTTCCACGTGGAATCCGATTTTCCCTCTCTACGCAATCCCTCGGAACGAAGTTTACCATTCTCGTGATACGATTTCCAGATTCCTTCAGGTTTTCCATTAACCAGATTACCTTCACTTTGCAAAACACCACTTGGATAATAAAACCTGTTGTAACCATTTGGATTCGGATCCTGTGTTGGCTGAGCCCACAATCCGGTGAAAGAAAAAATCAGCAACAATAAAATTAGCTGGCCGATGTGTTTTGTGTGAATCATTTGTTTCGATTGCAAATCTGGTTCAATAATTTTCAAAATACAATCATCAACAAGCATATATACAATATAAACTTTTTTAAAATTAATTTATGTTGTTATTATA
>JBEAXM010000062.1:0-2845 GCA_041159805.1 Bacteroidota bacterium | reverse complement strand
ATAGGAAAAAGGTCTCAGCCGAAACGAAAGGCCTCCAATCTTTGTCGGTGTCGTACTTGATGGTCCATTTGGTCCTCAAATAATCCTCAGGTACTTGCCAGTCAGCAGATCTATTGATGTCAGCGTATTGCGACTGATACCTTGCACGGATAGTCGACATCACTTTGTTGATTTTGGTCTTATATGCCAGATTGATCAGGTACCTATGTCGGATACCATAGCTGTCATCGACCAGTCTTTTTGCAATAAATCGGTAACCGCCAGATGCCTCAAAGGATTTGGAGATCCGATAGGATACCAAGGCCTCCGAATAGACAGTACCCAGTTCGGAGAAATTCTCGTTCAACCTGAGCTCTCCATCCATGTCAAGATAAAGCTTATCTGCAAGTTTTTTCTGTACAGTCAATGATGTCCAAAGCCCGGCATCATTGACCTGGGCAGACACCGCAAATGGAATAAGTATTAAAAGAAGGCATGCGCCCAGTTTATTCATAATAGTGAACCTGTACTTGTGCCGTATCACGTAAGAAGTCGACTTTACCAATGGTAACATGGTTCACCTTCACTCCCAACCGCTTTTCCAAATCCTCCATCAATTGTTGACGGTTCTCCGGCTTGATCAACTCGATGTTTTCATACATGACGATTCGGGAAACCTCCTTTTTCATGAGAACCTTGCTTTCAAGCAAATAGGTGATAAGAATGATGATGGTCATGATGAGCAGCAACTCATCCCAGCTACCCTTGGTGACAGCATTTATAAGCCCCATGGATATGACCAAAAACATATAGGTCATGTCCTTGATGGAAATATCCTCCGTTCGGTAACGCAACATGGAGAAAACGGCAAACAACCCGAACGCAGCACCCATACTCATCTCAACCTTGTTCAAAAGATAGGTGATGAGAAAGATGATCAGGTTGAAGATGAAGAATGTGAACACATATTCCCGGCTACGATAAATGGGAAAGTAGACAAAGCGTATCAGTACGAAAACAGAAGCGATGTCAATGATGAGCCGTAGGAAAAATTTCGGAGAAAGCTTGTTGAACAGGGTGAAACCTGTTTCCATAATATCACTATCAAGGTCTTGTAGCAGCATGTTGTATCTTTTTTACCATTAAAATCTGGGGCTTAAAATTATTGCTTTTTACACCTTCAGCAAGCTTTGACATGCCGAGGCAGTATTTACTTAAAGGGGATGGACGCACATGACAACGTTTCATCAGTTGACTGAAAAAGGATGTTTCTGCCCTGTTTTGCTTCAACTCGGCTATAACCAAACCATCCACTTTCCATTGCTTGTCTGAAAGCTCATATGACAAATCCATGTCCAATGTAAGACGCTCCTTGAAATCAGGGCTGACCAACGTTATGCGATTAAAATCGACCACCAGGCAGGGATGCAGGTTCGAAAATTGATAAGGAGTGGATTCTGCAACCAACCTGGTGGATGCCGACTCCTCGTTACCATCATGCAATTTAACCCGATTTTTTAGTGTCCTTCCGCGGTTATTCTTGAATTTGACCTCAAAGTATGAGGCATCGGTATCAAGGTATCTTCTGAGCCGAACCTTATATCTATTTAGCTTGCCACAAGCATGGCGTTTGTACAACTCATAGTTTTCCGTATCAAAATATGTTGAGCTGTATCCAAAAGCCCTGCAATCGTTTATCTGGAGAATTCCATAACCCGCATGAATCAACTCATCCAAAATGCGAGCTAAAAGGGTTTCTGGAAACACAAACTTGGTATCCATTCGATCCTGCAAAGAAACCCGATCCAGATCCGCCAAAGTAAGAGCAGGAAACCTTTCCAATAATTCAATGAAATCCGTATTAACCAAAGCCATTGTTAATCCTCCGATCTGGTTTTGTAGGAGTATTTCTTTATTGATAAAAGTTTTTCATTGGGAGCATAATTCTTTTTCTCCTTACGAAAACCTTTGCTATCGTAAGTTATGACTGATTTTCGAACCAGGTTTCCATTGCCATCAAAATACGACTCGGAGGTGCGTTGACCTTGACTGTTGACCGTGTAGGTGACAGAATCGACAAGCTTACCATTTCCATCAAACCGTTGCTCAGAAAGCTTTTCACCTTCATCGTCATATGTGCACAAAATCTTTTCCTCCATCACCCCTTTGTAGCCATACTTGACCTCCTCTTCAACCTTACCAGAAGAGTGGTATTTGAATGTATGCTTTTTGCGTATGGATCCGTCGGAGTTGTAATTAACCTCCTCCAATATGTTTCCCTCCTTATCGAATTTGGTGGTGGATTCGGTCCAAACATGCTCCTTGCCGCTGCAATAGGAAACCATGGTTTCCTCAGAGGTTCGAACAGCGTGTTTTTTCAAATCCTTTCGGGACTGGGCAAGCAATGTGATTGGGAAAACAGCAACAAAAACCAGCAACAATCTTAATCGCATAATTAAAAATAATGGTCTGTATCTTTTAGCTTTAGTATCGGTCTACGTACAACGTATCCGTGACAACGGTTTGTTTTTTACCGGTTATGGTTACACGATCGATTACGGCGCGGGTCTCAGATGGAGAAAGGTCATCCGAATACACATAAACAGTATAGTCGCCCTCTCGAAGGTACTTGAACTCGAATTTCCCATTGTAGGCCGTTCTGGATCGTTCACTGAATGAAACATCATCACCATAAATCAGGAAAACATCATAGTCGGCACCAGGGTAATCGGAACCGTTTTGATAGTCGGACACATGAACATAACCTTGTATGGAACTTGTACCACCCTCACCCGGTCCTTTCTCACATGAAACAATCCCCAAGATTACAAACAAGAATGTTATGAAATGAGCTACAGTATACTTT
>JBEAXM010000034.1:0-4136 GCA_041159805.1 Bacteroidota bacterium | reverse complement strand
GTGTTAAGATAGAAGGCCTTTTCATTGGTGACCAACGTCAAGACACCTTGATCCATGTTGAAAAGGCAACAGCCGACATATCATTGTTCTCGCTTCTTGATCGCAAGCTGGTTCTGGAAGGAATTGTGTTGAAAAAAGGGACTGCGAAAATTTCACGAAACGCAAATGATGGAGCATATAACTTCAAGTTCCTTGCCGACTATTTTAAGTCTGATACCACCATCAAGCGCAATAAGCCGTTTTTGTTTGAACCTGGCAATATCAACCTTGAGGATTTCAAAATATCATACCGTGATTACAGACGAAATACGGATGTGGAAGGCATCGATTATGACAATATACGATGTGAAGTTGAAAGACTGAATATTTCAGGAATCAAATCCGTAAATGGCACCATGAAATTCATTGTTCGCGAATTGGCATTCAAGGAACAATCCGGTTTCGAGGTGAGAGAGTTGACAACCGAAGCTATTATCTCGGATACATCCATGTCCTTTACAGAAATGAAGCTTTTAACGCCTCTGTCATCGGTTGAGGGCAATTTCTCAATGTTGTACGAACAAATTTCAGACTTCGATTCATTCATAGATAAAGTCAAAATGAAATTGGAGCTCGGGAACACCACGCTATCATCCGACGACCTTGCCTTTTTCGCTCCTGAGCTCAAAGGATCAGGTATCAAGATCGGAGTCACTGGAACAATTTCCGGAACCGTAGATAGATTGAAAGGTAGCAATTTGGACATCAGATATGGCAACAACACCGTCATACAAGGAAGCACAATAATTACCGGTTTGCCAGATATCGACGAAACCTATTTCGATCTTGATTTAGAGAATGTCACCACTGACCACAAGGACTTGGCAACCCTGCCTAGCACTCCCTTTTCTGCCGGACAGAAAATCCAATTACCTGTAGAATTGGCCAGATTCGGCACAATGGAGGTCTCAGGAAAGTTCAATGGATTCTTGAAAGACTTCGTTGCATATGCGAACTTCAAATCAAATGCCGGCTTCCTCTCTACGGATGTGAATCTCAAAATCGGCGACGATGCTAAATCAGCAATATACTCGGGTCATTTAAATTCCTCGGGCCTTGACTTGGGATTGATAACCGGAAACAAGGAGTACCTAGGTAAAACATCTTTCAAAATCAAATTGGAAGGTAGAGGATTAGATAAATACCATCTAGATGCCAAACTTACCGGCGACTTCACATCTTTGAATGTCCTCGGATACAACTACACCGGATTAACGGTAAACGGCAGGTTCAGGGATCGCAATTTCGACGGAGGGTTTATGATTTCAGACCCCAACCTCGAGATGGATTTCAATGGTCTTATCGATTTGAAATCAAAAGTGCCATACTATGCCCTAAATGTGGATGTCACCAAAGCCAATCCAGCTTTGCTAGGATTGATTGACAGGGATGCGGCTTCAACCATGTCGTTCAGTGCCGACATAAACATGCGTGGCAATGGAATTAAGGATTTCGAAGGATCGGCATTCCTGAACAAGGTTTACTATGCGGAGGTCAATCAAAGTTTTGAAATAGATGAAATAAGTCTTGATGTGGATGAATCAGGTAATGAGGAGGAGATCACTCTTGAGTCAGATCTGATGGATTTATCCTTGAAAGGAAGATATGACCGGCTGGAAATCCTGGATGCCATTCAAAATCTTCTTGCCAGCAACCTGCCTATTATCAGCTCTAAAAAAACAGATAAAAACCACGATGCTGATTTAACGATTGCCGCGGACCTGAAAAACCTGAGTAATGTTTTGGATGTGTTCTATCCGAAGTGGCAGATAGCAGATCACACCAAGGTCAATGGAAGACTCTCCACAGAAGACAACTCGATTTCCATGAGCATCACTTCGGACAGCATCCGATATGACATGGCACTTTTCGAAGGTTTGAATACAGAAATCAACACCAAAAACAACAGGGTTTACTATGATAACCGGTTTGATAGGATAACCATTAATGACACATTAATACTCGTCAAGCCATACATCAAGGGGGACACGGATACAAAAAACGCCAAATTCACCGTGGCATCCGAGTCGAGGGACACGTTGAAGAACGATGTTTACCTTACCACCGATGCAACTTTCAACGAGGATGGTTCAACGAGTATCCATATTGGCGAATCAGACATTGTTTTGAACGGAAAAAAATGGAAGTCAAATGAAAAAAACCTGATTGTGTTCGATTCGGACAACTTGCAAATCCAGGACCTAGGCATTGAATCAGGTAATGAAAAAGTATCGGTTTCAGGCACTGTGTCCAAATCAAACACCGAAACGCTTACCATACAACTCGAAAACTTTGGAACTGAAATCCTGAATCCCATATTGGCTGTGTATGGTTTCAACATGTCGGGCGCTGCCACAGGAAACGCCGAAATCTCATCATTCCTTTCCAAGCCGGGAATCACTGCTAAAATGCAGATCAGTCAATTAGCTGTTTACGGTGACACACTCGGAAATGCGGATATCGACATGGCATTCAACTCGCAAAAAAACGAGGTGAATCTGAATGGAACCGTGGACAAGGATGGCAACAAGAGTATTGAAGTCAGCGGCACCTACTACATACAAGATCCTGAAGACAGGATGGACTTCACCTTGAAAATGCAGAAGACCAGTTTGGGATCATTTGCAGGATACACCAAAGGGATCATTTCAGACCTTCGAGGAAAAGCAAGCGGAGAGTTGAAACTCACAGGTAACTTCAAAGAGCCATTGCTGACTGGAAAAATCCGCCTTCAGCAAACCAGCTTTCTATTTGATTATTTGAACACACGTTATAGCTTATCCGACGAGATTGAATTCAATGAGCGGTATTTCAGAATAAAAAATCTCACTGTCAATGACGAGAACGGGAACCAGGCCAAGGTTGACGGATTTGTGTATCATAACCACCTCAGTGATTTCAGCTTGAAATTCGATATCAATGCCAAGAATTTCCAAATGTTGAACACGGGTCCAAAACAAAATGAATTATACTACGGCAAAGCATACGGCTCCGGCAAAGTCAGGGTGGTTGGTCCATTGGATCTGATAAAAATCGAAATGGCCCTTAAAACTGAGAAAAACACATCCATTCAGATTCCGCTTTCAAATCCCGAAGAGGTAACGCAAAGTGGATTCATCAACTTCATCAAAAAAGACAGCACCATCACCATCGACCAAACCGTCAGCAATGAATTCAAGGGAATTGACATGCGGTTGGAACTCGCGGTGACCCCTGACGCGGAGGTGCAGTTGATTTTTGACTCCAAAATCGGTGACATCATCAAAGGCAAGAGTAATGGAAATATCCAAATGACCATAGACAGGTTAGGTGATTTCAAAATGTTCGGAAATATCACAGTTGAGTCTGGAGACTACCTATTTACCCTCCAAAACCTGATCAACAAGAAATTCATCATAAGTCCCGGAGGCACTATCAAGTGGACTGGCGACCCTTACGACGCCACTGTTGACCTTCTTGGCATTTACAAGCTGCGATCCAGCTTGTATGATTTGATTAAAGACAGTACGCTTACTCAACGCATACCTGTTGAGGTGCATTTGAAATTAAAGGAAAAACTATTCAATCCCACTATTGAGTTTGATGTGATAATCCCAGACATAGATCCAACGGCTCAAGCGCTGATGAACCGGTATATTTCAACCGACCAGGACAAAAGCACTCAGACCATGAGTTTATTGGTTTTAAACAGGTTTTCGCAGGCAAATGATGTCGAAAGTCAAAGCGCCTCTTCCTCCAGTGGTATTGGAGCCAACGCCGCAGAGTTGTTGTCACAGCAACTGAGTGTTTGGGCATCCCAAATAAGCGACGCTTTCAACCTGGGCGTGAACTACCGAGCCGCAGATGCTTTCAGCCAGGAGGAATATGAACTAGAACTTTCCACCAGATTATGGAACGACCGGATATCCATTGACGGCAACCTTGGATTGTCAGACAATCGAAGGAACACCACATCAGGAATCGTAGGTGATTTCAATGCGGAAGTCAAAGTCAGCAAAGATGGACGGTTTCGGTTCAAGGTCTTCAACAAAACGATAAACAATATCCTCTCCGATTACAACTCGCCCTATACCCAGGGTTTAGGTATACTTTACCGC
>JBEAXM010000027.1:0-9334 GCA_041159805.1 Bacteroidota bacterium | reverse complement strand
CTTTCCTGAATGCGACCTCCTCAATACAACCTATTTTCAATCCCTGCCGGTCTTCGATTACTTGAACGAATTGAGACGCCTGCAACAAGGAAGTGAATGTTCCGGTATCAAGCCAAGCGGTGCCTCTGCTAAGGATTCCTACACAAAGCTTGCCACGCTTCAAATATTCCTTGTTCACGTCTGTAATCTCATACTCGCCACGTGCACTGGGTTTGAGTGCGCTTGCGATTTGAACAACATCGTTGTCATAAAAATACAATCCGGGAACCGCGTAATTGGATTTGGGTCGGCTCGGTTTTTCCTCAATGGAAATCGCCTTACCATCATCATCGAATTCAACCACCCCATAACGTTCGGGATCGGACACATGATAGGCGTAAACAACACCACCATCGGGATTGCAGTTCTGCATCAACAACTCCTCCAAACCGGTGCCATAAAAAATATTGTCGCCCAATATCAGAGCGACCTTATCATTGCCAATGAAATCCCTGCCGATCACAAACGCCTGTGCAAGTCCGTTAGGCACGGCCTGCTCGGCATACTCAAAACGACAACCTAGTTGTGAGCCATCTCCCAATAACTTTTTGAATTGAGGGAGATCGTGGGGAGTTGAAATAACCAGAATCTCATTGATACCCGCCATCATCAAAACAGATAGTGGATAATAAATCATCGGCTTATCATAAACCGGCATCAGCTGTTTGCTCACCGCCAAAGTCAGTGGGTGCAATCGGGTGCCTGAGCCCCCTGCAAGGATAATCCCTTTCATAAATGGTGAAATTACTGATTTTAGTTTCTAGATATTGACATACCGTTGAACCAATTCACTTATTGCCAATGCTGTTTTAACGGGTTCATTGACTTAAATAAACATACCGTGATGAGCCAAGCCGACATCTTAATAACTGAATTTCAATAAATTGCGCTTTGGCTTCAAGTAATCGAAACAAATTTAATAAATATGGTCAAGTGCGTACTAATCCAGCCAAATGACCTGGAAAAGCGGCAACTTCCATTAAGTTGTAAAACGTAATTTTACACGTACCGACAGCATCGGCTTTTCGCCACAATCCTAAAAAAATATGAATCAACAAAAGAAGCTTTTCCTGTTAGATGGCATGGCGCTCATTTACAGGGCTTACTTCGCATTCAGCAAGAATCCTCGTGTGAACTCGAAAGGGTTGAACACTTCCGCTATGTTCGGCTTTACCAATACCCTGCTGGAGGTCATAAATAAAGAGCAACCAACCCACATCGCTGTTTCATTCGACACCGACAAGCCAACCGAACGGCATGAAAGTTTTGCCGATTACAAGGCGCATCGGGAAGCGATGCCGGAAGACTTATCGAGATCCATCCCATACATCTACCGCTTATTGGAGGGCTTTCGCATTCCCATCATAATCAAGGAGGGATATGAGGCCGATGATATCATCGGCACTCTTGCAAAAGAAGCCGAGCAGCAGGGATTCGAGGTGTATATGATGACACCCGACAAAGACTTCGGGCAACTCGTAAGCGAACACATTTTCATGTACCGCCCATCATCTTTCGGATCGGGCGCCGAAGTGCTTGGAATTCCAGAGATCCTTGCAAAATTCGAAATCAAGGAGGTGAGTCAGGTGATCGACATACTTGGCCTGTGGGGCGATTCAGCCGACAACATACCTGGAATACCAGGTGTGGGAGAGAAAACAGCCAAACAATTGATTGCAGAATACGGTACAGTCGAGAATGTGATTGCCAACGCGGCCAACATCAAGGGAAAGCTCGGTGAAAAGGTCCGCGATCATGCAGAAATGGCCATGATGTCAAAGAAACTTGCCACGATCATCACAAACGTTCCTGTGGCATTCGACGAACCATCATTGCGATTGGAGCCGCCCGACAAGGAGATCTTAAGAGATGTTTTTACTGAACTCGAATTTCGTGCGTTGGCAAAAAAAGTCCTGGAAGAGGATATCACCACTGGAAACACTTCCGCTGCACAAGGAGATTTGTTCGGTGGTACCATCACAGCCGAGCCAACCACCGAAGAACCTGTAGCCGCCAAACTGAACAGCATCGGTACGGTGAAGCATCTGTATCATTTATGCGACACTTCTGAAAAAAGATCGGAACTGATACAGTTGTTAGAGCGAAGTGGACGATTCTGCTTCGACACTGAAACAACCGACATTGATGCAAACAAGGCGGAACTTGTTGGGATGTCGTTCTGCATCAACCCGCATGAGGCATGGTATGTTCCACTGCCCGAAAATTATGACGAGGCAAGGTCCATCGTTCATGAGTTCAAGTCGGTTTTTGAAAGTGCATCCATCGTCAAAACAGGACAAAACATCAAATACGATTTGATGATGCTTCGATGGTACGAGGTCGATGTGAAAGGACCCATGTTCGACACCATGATTGCGCACTACCTGCTTGAACCCGACATGCGTCACAATATGGATTTGCTTGCCGAGGTTTACCTGAACTACAAGACTGTGAAGATTGATGAGCTTATCGGAGCCAAAAAATCGGGGCAAATCAGTATGCGGGAAGTGGAAATCGACCTGATAAAGGATTATGCTTCGGAGGATGCCGACATCACCCTGCAGCTCCAGCTTGCCTTTGAACCCAAGCTGAAAGAAAACCAGCTCACCAAGCTTTTCGAAGAAGTGGAAATGCCTTTGATTCCGGTTTTGGCATCCATGGAAACCGAAGGTGTTGCCATCGATCCACAAGCATTACAGGAGTTTTCAGTAGAGCTGGAGCGGGATATCGAAGAGGCCGAAAAACTGATTTACGCTTCTGCCGGTATGAAGTTCAACATATCCTCGCCCCGTCAATTAGGTGAGGTGCTTTTTGAAATCCTGAAGATAGATCCGAAAGCCAAGAAGACAAAAACAGGCCAATATGCCACTGGTGAGGACATCCTCTCCAAGATGTTGGACCGGCATCCGGTGATTCAGCAGGTATTGGATTATCGCCAGTTGGTGAAATTGAAAAACACCTATGTGGATACACTTCCCGGAATGGTCAATCCGAGAACCGGTCGCATCCACACCTCCTATCAACAAGCTGTGGCCGCCACCGGCCGTCTGAGTTCAAACAATCCGAACCTGCAAAACATACCCATAAGGACGGAAAAAGGTCGCGAAGTTCGAAAGGCATTTGTTGCAAGAAGCAAGAACCATACAATCCTATCCGCCGATTATTCCCAGATAGAGCTTCGGATCATTGCCGAATTCAGTAAAGACCAAGGGATGATAGATGCATTCAAAAACGGCATTGACATCCATACATCAACCGCCGCCAAGGTGTATGGAGTACCGTTGGAACTGGTTACTCCGGAAATGCGGAGGAACGCCAAGATGGTGAACTTCGGCATCATCTATGGAATCAGCGCATTTGGCTTGTCGCAACGGTTAAACATCCCTCGCAAAGAGGCCGCTGCGATCATCGAGAATTATTTCAGGGAATTCCCAACCATCAAGCAGTACATGGATGGAAGCATCGAGAACGCCCGCAAACATGGATACGTGGAAACCATATTGGGACGAAGACGATACTTGCGCGATATCAACTCAGCGAATGCAGTGGTACGCGGCTTCGCCGAGCGAAACGCGATAAACGCCCCCATCCAGGGTTCCGCTGCCGATCTGATCAAGGTTGCCATGATCAACATCGATAAAAAAATGAAGGACATGAATCTGAAGTCCAAAATGATTCTGCAGGTTCATGACGAATTGGTGTTCGATGTCACCAACGATGAAGTGGAGATTATCAAACCAGTTATCCGGGATTGCATGATCAATGCCATCCGTTTGCAAGTCCCGCTAGAAGTGGAGATAGGAACAGGCCAGAACTGGCTTCAAGCCCATTAAGAGCGGAGCGTGAAATTCTGTCCGAGGTAAACACGTCGGACTTGTTCATCCTCTGCAAGGTCGCGGGCGGTGCCTTCTTTCAAGATCCGGCCTTCGAAAAGCAAGTATGCGCGATCAGTGATGGACAGGGTTTCGTGAACGTTATGGTCCGTAATCAGGATCCCGATGTTTTTTTTGCGAAGACCGGCTACAATCTGCTGTATGTCCTCCACGGCAATGGGATCCACACCGGCGAAAGGTTCATCGAGCAAGATGAATTTGGGATCTACCGCCAGAGCCCTTGCTATTTCCGTTCTGCGGCGCTCACCACCCGACAACAGGTCGCCTCTGTTTTTTCGAATCCTTTGCAATCCGAATTCGTCCAACAATGTTTCCAACTTATGCTTTTGTTCCTCGGGGGTTTTATCGGTCATTTCCAAAACCGCCATGATATTGTCCTCGACGCTCAACTTACGGAACACAGAGGCCTCCTGTGCAAGATAGCCAACACCCAGTTGTGCCCTGCGGTACATGGGCTCAGAGGTGATTTCACGGTCGTCGAGGTAAATACGCCCCTCATTTGGCCGTATCAGGCCTACGGTCATGTAGAAGGAAGTTGTTTTGCCGGCACCATTTGGTCCTAACAATCCAACAATCTCACCCTGGTCAACATGTATTGAAACATGGTCCACCACCGTACGGCTCTTGTATCGCTTTACCAGTTTTTCGGCTCTCAAACGCATGGTGAGTGTAGTGAAATGTTTGTATAAATCAGAATGTAACTTGCAAACTTCCCCTGATTCCAAATTTAGCAATATCCGGGTTATCAAGATATGAAAGCCGGTACATAAAATCGAAACGAAGCACCTTGAAGATGTTCTCGATACCAAAACCGGTTTCAACATATGGCTTGGCAGACAGGGATCCAATCTCGTCGGGACTGACCAATATGGATTTGTTGGCATCGGAAAGCCCTCCATAAACAGCCCTCAGACTTGCAACTTCGCGCCATTTGAGTTTTCGAAGCAATGGAACCTTGTCGAGAAAAAACCCATCGAAGTGATGAACCACGAAAAGGGAGGCATACTGGTCACTTACAAACTCGTAATAGTTCATCATGTTGAATGCGGCGTAGTCGTAGAAATAGGATTCGTTCCCTTGATGCACATGCAAGAGCGGATAAGGGACACTACCCCACATCTTGCCTGCTTCGATTGCGTAATAGGTGTAACCAAAAGGAGGAAGTGTAATGTAGTCATCGACCTTGGCAACCAATTTCTGGTATGCGAAATCACTCTCCAAAACCCCTTTCAACCCAGAAGTGAAAACCAACCGTGTAACGGGATATTCGCTTCCTAAGCTGACGCGTCCATTCTCACCTTCAACAAACTTCTCGCGGTAGGCGAAACGCAAAACCAGACTTGCTTCAGAGAAATTGATACTGTTTCTTACCGTTGTCTTCTCAGGGTCGGTGAAATAAGAATAATCCAGACTGCCCAATGGCTCCAGGTAACCATGATCCAAAGACATGCGATAGGAGAACCCTGAGAAAAACTCCTGTTCATAGTAGAAACGGTAGGTTTCCTGCTTGGTCAGCTTATCGGCAGGATTTCGGCGGAAAAGCGAGGAGAGGATGTTGTCGTCTTGAAAAGCGTTTTCACTTTGTCCCAACTGCACAATATCGTTTTTGTAACGGGCTCCAATGGCCATCCTGGGTTTGGTTTGCAGAAAATAACGGAAACCACCCATGTATTTGAACTCCTCGTCTTTGGTGCCATAGGCGGCATAACCCTCCAATCGCAGTCTTGAGCTGAACTTCGGGCCCGTGCGGCCTCCCAACCTGAAGCGCGCTCCCTCGACTTCATTGAATGAGAAAAGCGTATAATAAGGACCGAGCTCAAACTTGCCAACCTCATAGTGTCCAGTGAAAAAAAGTGTGATGATGTCAACATAGGTCCTGAATGCAGGCAAGGTCTTGATGGTGTCAACCATCGCATAAATCTTCTGCTCACGCGCCGATAGTGAATCGTGTCTTGACTGCGCCCAGAATTCATTGTCTCGCTGTGTGCTGCTATCATCCACAACAATGTTCTCGGATCCTGAAAAAACCCTTTCATCGTAAGCGGTATTGATTTGGAATCCTCGGTAAGAGGCACTCCGACGGCCTATGAGCCCCATGCCCTCCTTGGTAGCGGCAAAATCAACCACCAACATCTCACGCGAGAGCATCCAATGCCTTCCATCGACCCTGGAATATTCCTTTACAACTGCCAGGTCCTTGATGAAGTTGATGTTTGCATCATCCACAATACGCATATCGATTTTGCGGACAGCGAACGTAGTATCGTGAATCCAACATTCCCCAACAAACGTCAGCTCTTGCTTACGCCTGGGCTTGAATTTAAGCTTATAGCACCACTGGTTGCCAAGGAATGCGGAGTCGGTGAGGTAGTATTTGTAATAAACCAATCCGATGTTGGATATCGGACTGACAAAGCTTTTTCCGAAAATGTCCAGATAATTATCGTAGATATCGATATTCTGATACATATCACCTAGGAACTGGGTCACCGACTCATTCTCCAATCCGGAAATCTTACTGGCACGGATATATTCCTTGGTGGTTTTCGGTGTTTTGCGGAAATAAACATCCGAGATGGTTTCGGTGATGAAAAAGGGAAGAAAAGGTTTACTGTTGGTTACACTGCTGTCAACATTTTCGAATATGAAAGAAAAAGGTTTTATCAGTTTTTTCTCCTTGAAATCTGGTGGGATATCCGTCAGGTCAAATTCCAGCTTGTTGTATAGCTCATAGCTGAAAAAGTCAAGCTTGTTGCGGTCATTCAAGTCCTTGTTATCAATCACCTTGCGAAGCAATATGTTGGCCGGGTTCTCGCCTGCTTTTATCTCTACCTCCACCAATTCAATCTCGGAAGCACGGAGCAGGAAGTTCACCGTTTGGGATTTCCCTTTGGTGATTCCCAAGGTTACGGGCTTGTATCCTACAAAGGATGCGGTAAGTGAGTCAGTGGCCTTGTCGGAGTCGATGGAGAAGTTGCCATTTATATCCGTAACGGTTCCAACAAAGGTTCCTTTGAAAGCCACATTGGCAAATGGGATGGGTTCGTTGGTTAGGGCGTCCTGTACTTTACCGGATACTTTTGTGTTTTGCGACCAAGCATTTGAATCAAGAAAAATAAAAAAACCCATCGCCAGAAATGGCACAATCAGCTGAATCCTGTTGATTGATGGTTTCTTCATTTGCCGTTTAATTGGTCCCAGAACTCCACTGCACGACGCAAGTGTGGAATGACGATTGTGCCTCCGACGATATTCGCCACAGCAAACACTTCAAAAACCTCTTCACTGGTCACTCCCTCCTCATGACATTTTTGAAGATGGTACTTGATGCAGTCGTCGCATCTCAACACCATGCTGGCAACCAAACCCAACATTTCCTTGGTCTTTACTGGCAATGCGCCGTCAGCATAGGTGTTGGAATCGAGGTTGAAAAGCCGCTTTAGCACGAGATTGTCGGACTGCATGATCCGATCGTTCATTTTGGCCCGATACTCGTTGAATTCCTGCACTTGATTAGCCATAATCACAAAAGTATGTTTTCTGACATACAAAACGGATGAAAGTATTTTTAAGTTTGCAACATGTTGCGAATAACCCGCATCCGGCAATACGAGAATCTGCACATTTTTTTATGGCTTGTGAAGGACACCTGCTGGATCATGGATTGGAAGCCCATTGGCATGTTCATGGTTATTCCCACCATCCTTGTTGCGCTGCACATCACCTGGATCAGAAGGTCTGTAAGATCCGATCTGTTCCACAACCTTGCCGTATGCTTATGGATATCAGGAAATTCAATCTGGATGTTTGGTGAGTTTTTCTATGATGATGGCCTACGCCCGCAAGCAGTTGTGTTTTTCGCACTTGGATTGGCTTCGGTACTCTATTATTATCTGATAGAGGTTCCACAACAGTGGAAAGGGAAAGAGAACGGAAAAACTGATTAGTTCACATCACTTGAGCGGCGTCGCTCAACAGCGGCCGATACCCCGATACTGATTTCATACAGCAGGAACAGGGGGATTGCCACAAGAATCTGGCTGGTGATATCAGGGGAAGGGGTGATAATTGCCGCCACAATCAAGATGACCACCATGGAGTGCCTTCTGTACTTCCTGAGGAATGGTGGCGAGACCAAGCCGAGCTTTGACAGGAAAAATATCACAACCGGGAGCTCAAAAACTATTCCTGACGCAAAGGACAGCATGGTGACAGTGGAGATGAATGACCCCAATCCGATCTGGTTGGAAACCTGTTCACTGATCTGATAGCTTCCAAGGAAATTGACGGAAAGTGGAGCGACTACGAAATAACCAAACAATACACCGGCAAGAAAGAGTGTAGATGTTGCAGCAACAACACCCCTGGAACCTTTCAATTCCTTATCGGTCAGAGCAGGTTTGATAAAACTCCAAAGCTCCCATATGAAATAAGGAAACGCCAGAACAAAACCGGCCATGAAGGAGATGTAAAGATGTGTTGAGAATTGTCCGGATATATCGATATTAATCAGGTTGAAAGGGATTTCGCGTATGCAGAAATCCACACCTGACCGCTCAGCAAGCCAACACAAGAACCTGTAAGTTGGAAAGTCGGGGTTCTTGGGACCCAATATGATTTTGTCGAAAAGAATTTCGGGGTTGACGAATGCGAGCACTGCAAAAACCACTACAGCAATGGCGGATCTTACCAAGTGCCACCTGAGGGCCTCTAGGTGGTCTAGGAAATGCATTTCCGTGTTTGGATCCTTAACCTTTGCCATTTCAGAGGGTTATATGGTTGCCTAAATGATGCCCTCTTTGAGCAAGTCATGCAGATGGACAAACCCCAGATAGTTGGAACCATTTACAACCAGAAGCTGTGTTATTTGAGCATCCTTCATTAACTGAAGGGCGTCTACGGCCATCATTTCGGCAGGAGCGGTCTTGGGGCTAGTCGTCATGATATCGGCCGCAGCCATGTTGTCGATACCTTTACCACGGGCCAACATCCTTCGCAAGTCACCGTCGGTTATCACACCTACGAGTTGTCCGTTTTCAGTTACAGCCGCTGCACCCAATCTTTTAGAAGATATTTCAAGAATCACATCGGCTAGTGACGTAGTGGGCGAAACCTCCGGCTTTGGATTCATGACGTAGAGGTCACCTATCCGTAAATAAAGCTTTTTACCAAGGGATCCGCCAGGGTGATAGCGGGCAAAATCCTGATCGGTGAATCCCTTGCAATCCAATAGGCAAACGGCCAATGCATCGCCCATGGCCATTTGGGCGGTGGTGCTGCTAGTGGGAGCCAAATTGTTGGGACATGCTTCCTTGTTAACAGTGGTGTTTAGAATGTAATCTGCTTGTACAGCCAGAAAAGAGGACAAATCCCCTACCATACCAATTAGCTTATTCCCACCA
>JBEAXM010000289.1:0-8752 GCA_041159805.1 Bacteroidota bacterium | reverse complement strand
ACTCAACCACATAGGTTACGTTGTGATACTTTCCTTTGATATCGATTGACGGGTACTTGCTTGACCATTCCTTGAAAGGAACGGTTCTTATGGTCGACTGCCTGACGGGTTGCTGTGCAGTTCCGAACATGGGCAGCAGAGCAATCAGTATTGCCAAACAGCATAATGGCTTGTGGGTTTTCATAGTTTTGAGATTTTAGGGTTATCACTGCTTTTGTTTTCGGTATCTAATTCGAAAACGTGTGTGGCTTTTACTTTTTTATGTCCTGGGAAATGAATGCTGTAGTTGCTTTGGTCTTGTTCCTTTATTTCCGATGATTTGGAAGCGGATGCCAATTGTTTTACTTCAAAGTTGATTGAGTTTCCTTCTGCATCAATCAGTTTTGCAACGCATTTGTAAGCTGATGGATCTGATGGAAGGATGAAAAAGGCGGTTTTTTTACCATCGGACAACAAACCTTTCCAATTGCTACAGGTACCATGTTCCAACGTGATCTCTCTGAAGCAAGTGTTCTCTGGTGCTTTAATACAAATGATTGCAGCGCTAGGAAGGGGTTCGTGGGTGAATCGGTAATGTCCCGATTCTATTATATCTGCGAAAAGGTATTTTCTGCCATTTCGACCGATCACGGCGGTGTTTACGGATTTGGCGGCCACCCATTTGTAAGCTCGCGGCAAGTATTTTTCCAGGTGCACGTTCCGTTCATTGAATTCCTTGGATACGGGTATCAAAATACCGTCCGCTACTTGGTCGGAGTCGTTTCTTAAAACTGTAAAATTGGATATGATGTTGTTTACATAGTAATCCATCGGCCGCGCGGGGGTTTCGGTGTAATAGCCGTTGTATGTTTCCTTGCCCCATACGCGCACTTCGGGCAGCTTTTCCTTGTCGTTATAATCGCACAGGTTGTAGTAGAAGCCATATCCGGGTTCCCTTTCAATCAATGTGTCGTTTGGACATCGCGCCGCAGGATGTCCGCCGTTGGTGAATTTTTGTTTTGAACCAACAAATCGCAGGTACAGGCACCCTGCCTTTAAATCGTGACCAGCGATTGTTGCAGGATCGGTCTCTTGCACCATTGTCAATTCTTTGGTGGGAATGCCTTCCCTTTTTAAAAAAGTGATGATTGAGTCTCTCTTCTCATCGAAGTTGGAAACATTGCTACTGGTTCTCACTATAGCCAGCACTTGTGAGCTATACATCTCCTTGTTATGAGGAGCAAAAGATTCCCGGGTTTCTTTCGAAATGGTTGTTTCGGGCTTATTCCCATAAATGATCAGGTGCCGGATTGTGTCCGCTTCGCTGGCATGAGCATCTGTAAGCACAAAAAATGAAAAAGTCAGGCAAAATGCCATGGTTGATTTAAGGTGATTCCTGTTTTCCATATGCGTTTTGTTTTTATTATGGCTAAAACAAAAAGCCGGCTCAATTATTGTGCACTGGTTTTCAAGCAGCAGCAACTTTTACCAATAGGCAGGGCCTTTTCAGAGCGAAAAAAAACTTATTGTGTTTTGAAAAAAATAATTTGAAAAAACTCGTTTCCAAAAAAATGATGGCGAAATTACAAAGCAATTAAACCTGGGATGCAATAATGAGTCAAAATAAACGTTTAATTCATTCATATATTTGTCATTAAATTAATCGTTTCCATGAAAAAAACACTTCTCTCATTGATCGCTGTCTCATTGATGGCATTCTCTTCATGTAGAAAGTCCGATGATTTACCCACTGACCTGGATGGAAATTTCATCCAACATAACGCCGACCGTAGTTTTCAGCAGGACGAGTCGGATCAGGCGGACGCCGATATCAATGACGCCCTTAAGGACATCCCAGGTTTCGGTAAGACCGCTGGTGTCTCATCTACTGGTCCTCTGTGTGGTGTCACTATTGATTCCTCCCAACTCGCCCAGAAAATCCTGTTCTTCAACTTTGATGGCGTAACTCCTTGCTTCAGTCCATCAAGAACACGGTCGGGACAAATAAAGGTGCAATTGACTTCAGGAAACAACTGGAGTGATATCAACTCCGTTCTCACCTTGACCTATATCAACTTCAAGGTTACCCGGTTGTCTGATAACCGGTGGGTCATGTTCAACGGGGTAAAAACCCTTACCAATCTTAACGGCCACGATTGGCTTGGTTTTTTGGCAGGAAACTCTACACATCAATACAAGGAGCGTGCTTATAATGTAGATGTGGATTTCATCAATGGTGCCTCAGCGATTTGGAATATCGCCAGAAGAACAACCTGGTCGTTTTCACCAACCAGCAACGTAGGGCCAAAGATCAATTTTGAATGCACCGGTGATACCTCTTTGAATGGATTTTCGAATGTTGACATGTGGGGGGTTAACCGCTTTGGAGAGTCTTTTACCACATACTACACCGCACCTTGGAGGTCAAATTCATATTGCGGCTTCTGGCGTCCTGTAGGAGGAACTTTGCAGCACAAAGTTGCCGGACGGCAATACCGTTTGGATTTAGGTGTGGATCAGTCGGGGAACCCTTCTGCGCTTAATTGTGCATATGGTTTCAAAGTGACTTGGACCATCAACGGCAACACCAATTCACGCGTGTTTTCATATTGAACTGAACAATGATAAGCGAGAGCCGCACCTTGGTGCGGCTTTTTTATTTGAAAAGTTTCAGCTCAACGCCTAGAATAAGGCAGTGAATGACCTTGATATGTACTTCCTGTATGCGATCGGCAAACTCACTGTGAGGCACACGAATCTCAACATCACAGATGCCAGCCAAGCGGCCACCATCTTTCCCGGTCAAAGCAATCACTTTCATGCCTTTGGCCTTGGCGGCATCAGCCGCCTTGATAACATTGGGTGAGTTCCCGCTGGTGCTGATGGCCAAAAGCACATCGCCCTTGGATCCGAAAGCTTCCACATACCTTGAGAAAATGGAATCGAATCCATAATCGTTGGCTGTGCAGGTGATATGACTTGGGTCGGAAATGGCCATGGCCGGCAGTGCAGGCCTGTCCGACCTGAACCGGCCCGAAAGCTCTTCAGCAAAGTGCATGGCATCGCACATGCTGCCGCCATTTCCACAAGAGATGGTTTTGTTTCCAGCCTTGAATGCCTCATGCAAAATGTCAATTGCCTTCTCGATATGAGCAATCGAATTAGGACTTGAAATGAAGGCGTTGATGGTATCCGAAGCTTTCGAAAGCTCTTTCCTGATGAGGTCTTGCATGCTGGTTATTTATTCGTTCGCTTCTGGTACCTGCACAAACCTTCATCCAGAAATTTCACGTAGGTGTCAACATCGGGAGTGTACCCTCTGGGATTGGCTAGTATCTTGCCATTATTGTCCAACAGGACATAGTATGGTTGCGAATTGGTCTTATATTGGGTTCGCTGCATGTCGCTCCACTTGTTTCCTGTAGTGACAATTTTCTTTCCTGATTCAGCCACGTATTGCTGCTCAGCAGGCAGTGGTTTTTTGTCATCCACGTAAAGTGAGATTATCACGTATTTCTCGCTTAAGCGTTTTAACACTTCCGGTTGTGACCAAACATTGTCTTCCATTTTTCTGCAATTCACGCAGCTCCATCCTGTGAAGTCGAGCATCACCGGTTTGCCTTGCAGCTTGGCGTATTTCATGCCCTCCTCGTAATCTTTGAAACAGGTGAGGTTGTGTGGGCATTCCGATTCCTGCGGCTTCACCCACTCCTTGTAAAACTCGGGCGGAGGGAATCCACTGATCAGTTTCAAGGGGGCACCCCACAATCCTGGTGTCAGGTAAAGCGTAAAGGAGAAAACAATGACTGCCATTAATGTTCTCGAAACCGACAAGTGCTCCAATGGACTGTCGTGTGAGAAGCGTATTTTCCCAATCAGATACAATCCCCACAAACCAAAAATGATCACCCATAGTGCTACAAACAGTTCGCGTTTCAGGAATCCCCAATGGTATGCAAGGTCAACGTTGGATAGGAATTTCAGTGCAAGGGCCAGTTCCAGGAATCCTAAACTGACCTTTACGGAGTTCAGCCAACCGCCGGACTTTGGTAGGGATGCCAGTAGCGATGGAAATCCTGCGAAAAAAGCAAATGGTATGGCCAAGGCAAGAGAGAACCCAAACATCCCGGCTAACGGACCCATGTAGCTTCCACCATGTGCGGCCTCCACCAGTAGTGTTCCGATGATGGGTCCTGTGCAGGAGAAGGAAACGAGTGACAGGGTGAATGCCATGAAAAAAATACCGATGAGACCGCCCTTGTCGGATGCGGCATCCGCCTTGTTGATCAACCATGATGGCAATGTGATTTCGAATGCTCCGAGGAATGAAGCCGCGAAAATGATGAAGATGAAGAAGAATGCAAGATTGAAAAACGAGTTGCTTGCCATTTCATTCAATGCATCTGAACCCAAGGTGACGGTGACCAAAAAGCCAAGTCCCACATATATCACAATGATTGATATCGCGTAAACAATGGCATTGAACAGTGCTTTTTTCCTGTCGCCGCTGCGTTTGGTGAAAAAGCTGACGGTCATAGGTAGCATCGGAAAAACGCAAGGGGTAAGCAGAGCCAATAAACCACCAATGAAACCTGCGATAAAGATGGCCCAGATACCTTCAACATCTTCCTCGCCCTCCATCTCACCACAACCGGGTTCCAAAGTGGTCATTGGTCCATCACCAGGAACAACCATTTGATCCGTTACAGATTTTGATGAGCTGTCGGTTTTTGGTGTGGAGTCGATAGGGGTTACAGGCGTGATGGTAACTGAATCCACACGGCCGACGGGAGGTGTTGTTTGCGCGTTGTTGCCATTTCCAGGGACTTCAAAATTCAATTCGACCAGGTCGGGTGGCAGGCATTTTTCATCGTCGCACACCATGAACTCAACAGTGCCTTTTATGGAAAACTTGTTGGCAGTTAACAGGGATATCTTTTGTCTGAATACAGCCTTATCACCAAAGTATTTGAGCTGCATTTCAAAATTCTTGTCATAATACTCAATGGCCTTTCCTTCGGTCACACCACCTGAGGTTTTGAAATTGGAATTGCCTTCAAAAGAAAATGTGGTCTTTATCGGGCCTCCATCAGCAATGAATTGCGAGTACAAATGCCACCCTTTTTCAATGGTGGCCGTCATGACCAGCACGGCCTCCTTTTCAGATGTTTTTTCTACAGAGGTGCTCCATTTGACCGGATTCTCAATTTGGGCAAATCCCATATTGCTAAGCAAAAAGCTGAAAAACAACAATATAAGGGAGGGGTGGAAGGGTTTCAAAAGGTTTTTCATAGGTAATTTCTCAATCCAAAATTAATCATTCAAATGCTCAGTTGAACATTAGCCAATTTAGCTTCATAAGGAATTCATTGGACTCAAAACCAGTTGATGAGCTCTTGTGGTTGGAGGGCCTTTTTTTGATCCTCATTCAAGTCTTTCGCTATCGCTCCCGATTGCATCAATAGTATACGGGTTCCGTATTGTATCGCATCCTTTAGATTATGGGTAACCAGCAACGTGGTCAATTGGTGTTGGTTTGTGATTTTTTGTGCCAATCTCATGATGGTATCCGCTGTTGCGGGATCCAAAGCCGAGGAGGGCTCATCCATGAGCAGCAGACTAGATTGGTCCATCACCGACATGGTAAGGGTCAATGCTTGTCGTTGACCACCCGACAGTGTACCCATGGGCTGATGGATTTTGTTTTCGAGGCCAAGTCCGATTTCACGGATCTTTTCCTTCACAATGCTTTCAAACTCCCTGTTGGCTCCGATTGAAAGCCCTTTGGTTTTTCCACGCAAGGCAGCCAGCCTGAAATTTTCCAATACGGTCAGTTCGCTTACAGTGCCCATGAGCGGATCCTGGAAAACCCTTGATATGAGTGGACTTCGCTGGTGAGCAGTAAGTCTGGTGACATCCGTGCCGTAGATTTCTATTTTACCTTCATCGGCCCTAATGCTTCCAGCGATCAGGTTGAGAAGTGTGGATTTTCCGGAGCCATTGGAGCCAACCAACACGGTAAAGGAACCCTTTTGGAGTTCCAGGTTTACGCCTTTCAATGCATGGATTTCGCGGTCGGTACCTGCGAAAAACCTTTTATGCAAGTTCACAAGACGGATCATTCACTTTTGGTTTTGAAGTTGGAAAGTCCAATGAATGCCAAAACGATAACAGCAGTCACCAGTTTCAGGTAATTAGGGTTCAAACCCATCATGAGCGATTGGGCGATGGCCAATCTGAAAAGAATGCATCCGAAAACAATACTGACCAGCACCATTAAGATGTTCTTGTTTGCAAACAAACTTGTACAGGCCTCACCAATCATTACAGCAGCAAGTCCCGATATAACGATACCCATACCCATATTGATATCGGCAAACCCCTGGTATTGTACCAGCAAGTAACCGCTCAAGGCCGATAACCCATTGGCTAGGGCCAGACCCATGATTTTCATTTGATCGATATTGATTCCGTTTGCAGCGGCCATTTTTTCATTGCTGCCCGTGGCACGCATCGCAATTCCTTTATCGGTTCGAAGCATCCACCAAATGGACAACATGACCAGTATGGCCACCAAAAAAGATATCAGGATCGTTTTAGTGGTTTCATCAAACGAACTGCTGAGAATCCCACTTGAAGTGTCGATAGTGAGGTTCGACCTGCCCATGATAACCAGGTTGACTGAATAGAGGGAGGTCATGACCAATATACCAGCAAGCAGCGCATTGATTTTTATTCGTGTTGTAATCAGACCTGTGATCATACCTGCGATTGCTCCGCAAATCAGGGCAACAAGCATGGTGAGATATGGATTTATTCCGGCCAACAGACAAACCGCTGTTGCTGCGCCTCCAATGGTGAAGCTGCCATCGGTTGTGATGTCGGGTATTTTAAAGATTCGCAGGGAAATGTAAACTCCGAACCCGAGGCACGAGTAGCACAGTCCTTGAATGATTGCTGCCAGATACAGATCCATCAATCAGGGTTTGAAAGGGGTGAAGGTCGAATCGGGACTGATTCCGAAACGGGTTGCCACAGCAGGGTTGTATAATTTTTGCCTCTTGAGCACAATGGTGGGTTTAGGAATGGCTTTGCGGTCTGATTTAAGATACGAGGCCGCCATCACCCCTGATTGATATCCCCATTGGTAAAAATCCGCTCCAAAGGATGCCAGTGCCCCTCTGTTAACCAGTCCGGCTTCGCTGGTGATGATTGGCACATTCGATTTTGTACATGACCGCTCAATGGTTTCAAATGAAGCGAAAATGACATTGTCGGGCAGGGCGAAAAAAACATCGATTTGTTTCAAGAGCAACGCCTCTGTCACCAATTGCGTTTCGGAACTGTTGGTGACTGGAAGCGACACCATCTCAATGCCAAGTTCCAGACATTTTTTGTATATCCTGTTGAAGGCGGCTTGTGATTGAGGTTCTGCTTGATTGAATATCGTACCGATTCTTTTCGTGTTTGGTAAAAGTTGTTTAACAATCACGATTGCAGAGTCGAGGTAATCGAGGGTTTCGTATACGCCTGATAAATTATCCTGGTGTTTGTTGTTCCGGTCAGTCAGGCCTGCTAGGTCGGGTCTTGGAGAAACCATCATGAAGATTGGGATTTTTTTTGTCCGCTTTGCGGCAGTGATGGTCGACAATGTGACGTTTGTGGCAATGATGTCCGGATCGGATGAAAGTATCTTGTCACATGATTGATTCAGCGTGGGTATGTCACCCTGGGCGTTAACATAAACAAAGTTGATGGTTTTTGATTTCTCAGAAAACCCATTAACCTCGAGTCCATCGTAGAATCCTTTTCTGGCCAATTCAATGGTCGGATCTTGAACGAAGTCTATGAATCCAACCGTTGGAACATTTTCGTTTTTGTTATTTCCGGAATTACAGGAAGCAGCAACGATTGTAAGCAATAAGGAAGCTGATTTTAAAAAAGACCTCATTTTAATTTTTTTGATTTTGTTTTTTGTTTACCATGACCCTCCAGCTCCGCCGCCTCCGAATCCACCGCCTCCGAATCCACTGAACCCCCCTCCACCGCTGCCACCTCCACTGAATCCGCCCCACGATCCATGATGCGTAACGGTTGCCGTGCTGAGCAACTGCCATGCGGTCCAGAAAGGAAGGTTGTTTATGATCGCATATCTCCGCACTTTTTGAGCATGGACGAGCAACGCTACCGCAAAGAAAAGCAGTAAGACGAGGATAGCCGCAACGGGTGTTTCGGTATTACCATCATCATCGGCAACAAACTCGCCAGAGGCGTATTGAATGATTCGATCAGTTCCTTTGTTAAGGCCGTCATAATATGCTCCTTCTTTGAATGAGGGCTTGATTTCCTGTTCGATAATCCTTTTGGTTCTACCATCTGTTAAAACACCTTCCATGCCATAGCCATTGGCAATAAAGATCTTTCGCTCCTCTATGGAAATCAAAATCAGGACGCCATTGTCTTTGTCCTTCTTTCCAATACCCCACTGTTTTGCCAGATTGATGCTGTAATCGTCGATCGGATAGCCATCAAGGGTGGTCAAGATGACCACGGCGATTTGGGTTGAGGTGGAGTCGTAGTAATTCCGGAGTTTTTGTTCCAGCCGGTTGGCCTCATCGGAAGTGAGCGTGGAGGTGAAATCGGTGACAAGTCTCGGTGGTGAGGGTGGGTCAGGGTATTTTTGACCGATCGCCGACCCGATGGTAATAAGGAATAGGATTATCGTGTAATAAACCCGCATGTCAGCCGAGGATCACTTCGTTAGACAGCTCGT
>JBEAXM010000272.1:0-9740 GCA_041159805.1 Bacteroidota bacterium | reverse complement strand
TTGGACAAAGCCCCCTGCTGTCGGCCACAGCATACCAATTATATAATTTACCATACTCGGTACCATTGGACGGGTCATTATTGTAATAGCACCAAGCAGGTTGTTTGTATAAGCCAGCTTGGTACCATTCCTCATTGGTTTTGGCCTGTGGTATGGGATCGCCGTAAGTTTCATTCGTAAATCTTTTCCTGAAGGCGGGAGCATCCAAATTCTTGGTCATCCACACCTGCGTACCGATGGTGACGCTTTGGCCTTGACTTGAGATTGGAAATAACATTGCAGCCAGTACAGCTGTAGCTAAAACTGAAAAAGCTTGTTTCATTGTTGGGTTGGTTTGAGTGGCTAAATATAGCACACAAATTATGAACAAAAAACGAACTTCCCTTTGAATTCTGTACCCTATTTTTACCCAAAAACCACAAAACTTTGAATATCTAATACAAATATTTTTGCATCATATTTACATTCTCAATAAAATCAATTGAATCTCCTCGACATACATCATCACTCGAGCTCAAACGCGTCAACAAGGGGTACCATAATTAATCTAACCTCTGGCTTCAGCAATCTTACTGATAAAGGTTTCTTCTCGATTGGCTTACATCCTTGGTACTTGAATGAGGAAAACATATTTCAAGATTTTGCAGAACTTAAACGGGCTTCATCAAAACCAAATGTTGTAGCCGTTGGCGAATGCGGTCTTGATAAGGATTGCAAAACCGATTGGGCATTACAGGAAAATTGTTTCCGCATGCAGATTGAACTCGCCGAGCAGGTTCAAAAGCCCTTGATCATACATTGTGTGAAAGCTTATCCAGAGGTGCTTGGCATGCTCAAAAAACATAGGAACAGCGTTCCCGTGGTGTTCCATGGCTTCAATAAAAATATAGAAATAGCTAAAAAGATACTGAACCATGGCTACCACCTTTCTTTTGGTAAGCATCTGTTCAATGAAAACACGGCACAAGTTTTTACAACAGTTCCTTTGGATAGATTATTTTTGGAGACGGATGCATCCGATATTCCAATTGCAGCTATTTATGAGCAGGCGTGTAGCATCTTGGATGTATCTATCGAGAAATTAAAAATACAAATCGAAGCCAATGCCATCCAGGTATTCGGCAAATCACTCACAACATATGAATGACCTAGGTTGGCTATCGAGAACCAAATTGTTGATTGGGGAGGATTCCTTGGTTCAACTCACCACCAAGCATGTGATGGTAGTGGGCATGGGCGGTGTTGGCTCTTTTGCAGCAGAATTCATCGCTCGTAGCGGCATCGGACAAATGACCATCATTGATGGCGATGTGGTGGATCCATCCAACCGTAACCGACAACTGCCTGCCTTAGCCACTACACACGGCCAACCGAAAGTGCAAATCATGGCGGAGCGACTGAAAGCCATCAACCCTGAAATCAAATTGAATGTGGTGCAGTCGTTCGTGAGTCCTGAAATGGTGAAGGAACAACTCGAACACAAACCCGATTACATCATCGATGCAATCGACAGCATCACCCCAAAACTCACCTTCATTCATTCTGCTTACCAAAGCGGCATTCCATTGGTAAGCAGCATGGGCGCTGGCGCCAAAGTAGACCCTACGCAACTGCGAGTGGTGGATATTTCCAAAACCTACAATTGTCCGTTCGCACAGCAAATCCGCAAAGGGCTACGCAAACTGGGAATCAAAAAAGGTATCAAAGCCGTATTCAGTCCCGAAGAACCCATCCGCGAAAGCTTGATGCTAACGGATGGCACCAACTTCAAAAAATCGGCCTACGGCACCATCTCCTACATGCCCGCCACATTTGGTGCGGTTACGGCATCGGTGGCGATACGGGATTTGATGCGAATTGGTGACCGGTGACCGGTGACCAGTGACCAGCTTTCCTCGCCGCAGGCGGGTGACCGGTGACCGGTGACCGGTAACCAGCTCCGCCCTGAGCCTGTCGAAGGGCCGAAGGGTGACAGGAGGCACAAAGAAATAGAACATGAATAGAACGGAGTGAGCGGATCAACACGGATTTAAGAATCGACAAAAAATTCCGCGTATATCAGCCAAATCCGATTAATCAGCGTTCCTGTTATGTAAACCGGAGGCCAACTTGCCTCGTAGCATGTTGTAGCATCATTTAATCACGAACGTCTCTAAGAGGCTCTTATCCCCTGCGAACGTATTCAAATCAATACGACTAGGAAAAGCATCGTGCTTAAAGCGATCTGTCATTTGCCAAAAGGTGTAGACACAACGTGGCTCCGACAAGTAATCACAAATCCAATAGTGATATTCACCTTTAAGTTCATTCTTAAGGTAACGCTTGTAAAAATTGCAAGTGGTATATATGATAGGTCGGTAGCCGGTTTCATTTTCTACGTGATTCAAAAACGCCTTTACATTTTTAACAATCCAATCCCGTTCCGGCATTTGATCATCCGCCTCGAAATCCAACACGGGCAGTAAATCGCCTTCCTTGATCTTGGCATGTTTCAAGAAATGGATGGCTTGTTTTTTACCATCAGTCCGATAGCTGAAAAAATGATAGGCACCAATGGGGACACCCAACTTATTAAATCCAGCGCGGTGACTGCGATATCGTGTATCGATATGCGATATGCCTTCAGTAGCTTTTAGAAACACAAAATGGGGTCGCAGGTCATCGAATCCGCTCCAGTCAATCCAATCTTGATGATGTGACAAATCAATACCCCATACTTCATCGGGCCCGGGACGATAATCCTTGAACTTGCCAAAATGGTCTTGATTCCGTTGGTTGAGCACAAACTCCACTACCCCACCAAAATAGTGCACCAGCATCTGTTTGGTAAGAACAGGATTCACTAAAAATCCTGCACCGAGTACAATCCCAACCAACATGAACAAGACCAGTACAAACAACAGTGCTCGCTTGATGATTCTCATGATAAATTCCAGTCGGAACCAGATAAAGTGTTCATACAGATTGCAATCAGGATAGCATCCTACGCAAGTAGTTCATTTGTCCAGTATGCCTGGATAAATGACAACTCAGTTGCATCAAAAAGAAACGAATAGTCCTACCGGAATGTTGTGGCGGTGGATCAGGCATTGGATGATCAAGCACTGCAGGATTCAATTGATCGAAGGCCTTCTCAATAGCAGAGATGGAATCGTCCATCAACTGAAGCAGCTCTGACTTCGTCAAATCCTTTCGGTTGAACTCTCCATCGCGATCGCGCAAATACCCATCATGCGCCAAATTAGCTCCGATGAAGTGGCGCAAATTACCGGAAAGATGAAGTGCTATTGTGCCTACCGAGTTTGTGATACCTGGCATAACCTTCCACAAATTTGCCTCTGGCGTAGCATTCAACTCTTCTCTGACCACACGAATGTCACGCAGTATGATATACCGAATGTCGTTTAAGAAATCACTGTTCATGGGCAAGCTGTCAGATTGGCAAAACGATATTCCGGTCATCGCCCCAAATGTCGATCGACTTGGCATTGATGGCCTCAATGGACTCTTTGGAGAGCTTTGTTTCCCAGTCGTTGATGGTACCCGAACGGAAGAAAGTGTTGGGATTGAAATGGAAGCTACCTGGATTTTCAATGATGCTTTTTTTCATGGTATCGAACTCGGTGCATGAAACAATCATTCCCATTTGATCGGGAGTCAACTTCTTGTCTGGCACCAGGAATTCACTTAGCATTTTTGTGACCAGGTACTTTCGCTCCACCAAGTCCTCATAACGCAGCATCAATAATCGATTGGAAGCAATGCGACCATTGCAACGCTGCACCCATTTGAGCACGTGCCGATGATAATCTCCGAAATACAGGTTGCCATCCAAAAACATCTTCACAAATTCATCAATGGTGATGTCCTGTGGCATCTGCAGTAATGGGTGCGACTTATAAAAAAAGTATTGTGAAACTGCGGCTCCTCGAGGATCACGAAAGACCATGATAAACCGTGTTTCTGGATGGATGTTACGAATGGGAAGGTCATTGTCTTCGCAGTGGGTATACCAAACACGGGGAAAACCCTCTGTTTTACTTCTAAAAGCTTCAAAATCCTCCACTCCATGCTGGGAAACCATCACTTCCGGCCAGGGGACAGTACTGTGACCAATATCGCCTGTTGACATGGGATGATCTGCCGGATAATCGATGAGCTTCCGCAAAATTTCAACAACGAATTTCTTGGTCAGGTGGGTGCCTACCTTCTGATGTGTACAGATGATTACGTCATTGGCATCGGTATCCCATGAGTTCATGAGCCACTCCACCCATTTCGGATCAATGAAAGGTGGATAGATTCTACCTTGCCATTTCTTACAAATCAGGCCTTCGGGGATCAGCCGTTCAACCGGTTCGAGTACCTTGAATTTTGATTTTGGAGGTTGCTCAGACATGGGACATGTTTCACAGTCGGGCCACCAGCAGCCCGCATTCGGTGGCAATGATATGATTATTTATGCGGTTTTCAGTGAACCAATCCAAAAACGGTTGACATTCGGATTTACGATCCAGCACATTATCGGCTAAAATGACCGTTCCGGGTCTTACCAAATTCAACTCCACCAGGGATTGCATTTGGGGTAGGTATTGGTTCTTTTGCGCATCAAAAAAAACCAAATCATACCTTTTGGAGAGCCGTGGAAACACCTCCAATGCATCTCCATGATGGACTTGAACAGGAACTCTGAGGCGATCCATGCGTTCTTGGGTGGTTTTAGTAACGGATTCATCAAAATCAATGGTGTCGAGCGTTTGACGATTGGAATTATCAAAGCCATCAACCAGATACAGGGCCGACAGGCCGTGGGCGGTCCCAATTTCCAATGTATGCCGGGGTGCCGATGATATGGAGAAAGCCTTCAATAAGGTTCCCGTGTCTTTGCGAACGGGGTTTCGCCATCCGTATCGGGATTTCCCATCAGAGTAGCTCTCCCCTTGTTTACTAATTGTTTCCAGTAATTCGATTTCCCTTTGGACCTCCACTTTATTCATACATCACAATTTAGGCCTCCAAATTCCAGGAAATCGTTTTGGAATGATATGACTTTTGTCACATAGGGTTTGAAGAATATTTTCATTCAATCAAAAACCGGAACAACAACGCCATCTTTTGATGGTATCCTTCGCACAGCCAATGTCCTGCCATTGAATTCTAAAATGATGGGGGTTTCATTGGGGCGAAAGACCATGTCGATGCCGGCCAGGAAAACTCCTTGCATGTTGAATAAACCGACGCCGTTCAAATCCGATTTGCCGTTTTTATTACCATCATAAAGAAACATGGCAATGGTGGTTCTGGATGGTTTAAAGAAATCTGTTCCGGTAAGTTTGGTTCCATCGATAGTGAGTGAGTCGCGTCCATTTAAAATAGCTTGAGAGGCCGAAAAAACCGCCAAAGCGGGACAGCTGTCGCTGGGTAATCCGGAAAACATCATGGTCAACATCCCGGAATTGGGAATCACCCTTAAATAGATGTTCCTATTACTTTGCTTCACTTTTTCCCTGAAATAGTGGATTGGCTTGGCTGAAGAGTCGGCTCCGCGTGCAACGAACTCATAACTCGCGTTCAGTATCGCTTTCATAGGTCCCCAGTTTCCAAGATGGTCAACCATGAATTGGCCATCGGGTTTTTTCCGCATGCGTTTTCCTGTTGTGACATCAACTTGAAAAACCTGAACACTTCCACCACGTAAGGGAGTGTTATCCCCTAGAGTTACCGCCTTTCCAGCCAGAACCACTTCCTGATCGGTATATACAGCATCAGAAATGAACAAATCCGCTTTAGTAATGAATTGGTACATGGCATTGAATGCAGCCATTCCAGTGGCCACTTCATAGTGGTCCTCCTTTTCGAGCTTTACATTGGCAGCCCCAGGAACATCGGCACCACCCTTTGCAACCAAATCGGCGGTTGAATATATGTTCATGGTTGGTATCTGGTGGTTATGTCCGGCGGTGGTGTCTTGGGCGAATCCACCAATAAGCACTACACCATTTACTTTATCTGTTCGTGCAGCATCTTTACAGTAGTTGTATACCAATCCCGAACCTGCCGAGTGACCTACCAAAAACACCTTTGAGCCACCGGCCAGAGCTCTGACGGAATCCACAAAAGCATCCAGTTCATTCAATGCATTGCCCCTGCCAAAGGACAGTGAGTTCCAATCGAAGAGATGCAACAGACTAGGATCATATCCATTGGCTTCAAACCTTGCGAGCTGGCCTGAATAGGTGTCACCTGATGCCAGCATTCCATGAATGAAGACAATTGGATTTCGAGGTGTTGCACCAGCATAAACGCAACCGATTGATGAAACAAAAATCAATATCAACCAAAACAGCTTTCGGAGATCGAGAATAGTCAACTTACCCATGTTATTGATTATAAAACTTTAACACCAAGATCGTCCTTTTTTCAATAATCTGGTATTAATTCCATTGAATTGAGCTAATTTCGTTCTATGTGTGGCAGATTTTCATTAACCCAGACCGAGTCGGACATTGAAGCTCGCTTTGGAGCCAAATTCTACTCCAACGATTTGGTTAAACGGTATAATGTTGCTCCCAGCCAACTGGCATTGGTTATAACCGATGCCAAGCCCCAGGAGCTACAACTTTTCAGATGGGGATTGATCCCATCTTGGGCCAAAGATGGATCCATAGGCAATAAAATGATCAACGCCAGAAGTGAAACATTAAGGGAAAAGCCATCATTCCGTACCTTGGTCCGTAAGCGCAGATGCTTGGTTATTGCCGATGGCTTTTACGAATGGCGACCTCTTGATCATAAAAAGAAACAACCGGTTCGCATCACCTTGAGCAACAACGGTCTTTTTGCAATGGCCGGGCTATGGGATGAATGGAATGATCCCAATAGTGGAGAACTGGTTGAATCCTTCACCATCATTACCGCTCCGGCAAACGACCTGATAAGAACGGTACATGATCGAATGCCCGTCATCTTACATGCAAGTGACGAGCAAAAATGGTTGTCAGCTGCAACAATAGACCAAGACATCGATCGTTTGCTAGATAGTTATCCGTCGCACGAGATGGATTTGTATGATGTTTCCGAAAAGGTGAATTCGCCGTTAAACGATACGCCAGACCTGATATTACCCAAACAAAACCTATTTACATCATTATGAGAAGAAATCGCTTAATCCTCACTCTGTTTCTAATTGCTTTTCAATTGGCAAGTGCCTCCATTTTGGCCAAAGCGCAAGAATCGGAAAACGAAATCGACACCATGACACGTTGGCAGCATGTTAGACCCTATATGATGGAGGGCTGGGGTGTATCTACTGATCATTTCTACGAGGAAATCATGCCAGGAAAAAAAACAAAAACGATTGTGGTGGCTGTGATTGATGGTGGAATCGACACCTCCCACCCTGACCTTAGAAGCAACTTGTGGGTGAATGAGGATGAGATTCCATCTAACGGTAAGGATGACGACTCAAATGGTTACATAGATGACATATATGGTTGGAACTTCATAGGAGGACCCAATGGTGATATAGGTCCTGAAAACACTGAGGCCGTCAGGGTTTACAATAAGTTCAAGGATCGTTTCGCCAAGCTTGAAAAAAAAGATGTCAAAAAAGAGGACCGGGCTGATTTCGAATTGTACACCAAAGCCTCAGAGAAAATACTGAGTGAGCTGTTTGTTGCCGGATCAAGCCTTCCCACCTACGAAAAACTCAAAGGGCATTTGGATAAAATCCTATCCATTATGGGCGATGATGAATTTACCAGTGACGATTTAAGGGAGATTACCGACACGGATGAGGAATTCATTTCCACAATCAATGAAATCGCATACTACATGGATCTCGGAAACACCTTTGAAAATATTTATCAGGATATTTTGGAGGGTGTGAAGTATTTCAATGTGGCAACGAAATATCATTACAATCCAGAGTTCGATGCCCGACACATTGTGGGTGACGACCCGGAGGACCTGACCAATCGTTTTTACGGAAACAACAATGTCACCGGACCTGACTCAGAACACGGAACACATGTGGCTGGTATCATTGGCGCCATAAGGAGCAATAGTATTGGAATTGATGGCATCGCTTCCGATGTGCGCATCATGGCCTTGCGCGCAGTTCCCGACGGCGATGAACGAGATAAGGATGTGGCGAATGCGATACGCTATGCCGTTGACAATGGTGCAAAGATCATCAACATGAGCTTTGGAAAAGGGTTTTCACCCCATCAGCATTATGTTGATGAGGCAATCATTTATGCAACATCAAAGGGGGTGTTGATGGTTCATGCTGCAGGGAATGATGCTGAAAGCATCGATAAGAAACAGAATTTTCCAAACGTAAAAAACTTGACCAAAAACGGATTCATTCCTTGGATAGAAGTGGGCGCCAACGACATCTTAGGTCAAATGGCTGAATTTTCCAATTATGGTGCCAAATCCGTGGATATTCTCGCCCCTGGTGTCTACATCTATTCAACCATGCCTGGTGGAACCTATGATTATGAAAGCGGAACGAGTATGGCAGCGCCGGTTGTATCAGGCGTAGCAGCCCTATTGTGGTCGGTTTATCCAGAGCTCACAGTAAAAGAACTGCATGCGGCGCTGATGGCTGGCGTGGTGGAGCCTATGAGCAAAGCAACTCAACCCGGCACCTCCAAACAATTACCCTACAAAAAAATGTGTAAGACCGGAGGAGTGGTTAATGTTTACAACTCGGCATTGATCATCGAAAAATTTGGCAAACAGTAATCATTGGGTGATGATTAGTGGTGCTATGGCAACACGATTGGAATACGAGATTTTGACTACGTAAAACCCTGGGTGGAAATACGCATCCGTTATTGGAAAGCTATTTATCCCAATTGAATGGCCGTAGTACTGCTCTTTAAAAGCAACCCTGCCGGTTGCATCTAGGAACTCTATACTCTTCATCTCATTATTCGTGCTTGTTCCGATGGATAGGACTCCTCCTAATTGGGTCGGGTTGGGATATAAATTCAATAAATCCTGGCTGGCATCATTCTGTACGGAAGCGAGGGTGTCTAATACCAAAAACTGACCCATCATGCCACCATCCTCATGGGTCAGCATGTGGCAATGGTACATGTAGGGAACAACAGGGTCAGCATAATCATCAAAACGCGCTATGAATCGTACGACCCCACCCATTGGTGGTACCAATATCACATCCTTCCTACCTGCCAATTCCGGTGAAGGAGGAGCACCATTGATATCCAAAACCCGGAAATGAACATCATGTATATGGAACGGATGAGAAATACGGGTTTGGTTCGTCAGTTGCCAAATTTCTGTGGCACCAAGCATGACCGTATCGTTGATCATCATCATATCGTAAGGCATCATGTTAATCACAAATGGCCCGATCAGACTCCCTGTGGGACCCATTACTTGAGGCATGAATGTGAAGGTTCTGGTGTTGGTAGCAGCAGATGCAGGGATGGTTGTCAATGGTGGGAGAACAGTTGGAATAGTTAATACGCCATTGGGGTCGGGGGATCCTACATTCAAAAGCAGCAGGTTGAAGTTGCCACCATTCAGCGGATTTGAAGTGTAGTTGGTGATGATGTTTGGTCCCATGGCCTGGGGATTTGTTGCTCCATAAACCCCTGCAGGTATCTGCGAGCCATAATTCATGAGAAACACGGACTGTCCCTGCATGGCAGTGAAATCAACAAGTATTTCTGCGCGTTCTCCGGGCGAAAGAAGCAAACGGGTGG
>JBEAXM010000092.1:0-8513 GCA_041159805.1 Bacteroidota bacterium | reverse complement strand
GGTAAATATGTGAACGTTTATTGCTCCGACATCACCGATTCAATTGACCTACAAGACAACCTACAAGACAGATTATCGGAGATGAGCACAATTCTCGACAGCACCGACGAATTGATCATGCTAATAAATGAAAACTTGGATATTTTGTCCGCAAATAAAACCTACAAGCAGAGTATTGCTTCCGCATTGTCGATGGAGTTTTTCAAAGGCGGTAATTTGAATCTTTTGAACAGACATGAGTTTTTCAATGAACTAAAAGACGATATCTCCAATTGTTTCGCTGAGGGTAATGTTTCAAATAGGAATGTTTCCGTTCGCAAAAGCCCTGGCATTATGGAGTATTTTTCCATCCAAATCAACCCGATCCGAAAACGTGGCTCCAACTCCATCTCAGGTGTATGCATCAGGATCAAGGACACAACAATAGAGAGGAGCAATCTGGAAGAATTAAGCAGACAAAAATCGTTATACGAATCCATCCTGGATAATATTCCAGCAGAAATCGGGATTTTCGATAAAGACCATAGATATCAATATGTGAACCCATCGGGCATCAAGGATAAAAACCTAAGACAGTGGATCATTGGTAAGACCGATTACGATTATTGTGCGTTTCGAAATATTGATAATCGAATTGCTGATGAACGAAAACTACTTTTCACCAAGGTGCTTGAGACGGGAAAAGAGTCGGAGACAGAATCTTTCCATATCAATAAGGATGGCTCCACAAAATTTATACTGAGAAGATTCTATCCATTTTATGAACAGGGTGAGTTCAGAATGATGATCGGCTATGGAATAGACATCACTGAAATCAAAAAAGCGCAACAAAACATCCAGATAAACGAAGAACGATATCGGGCATTGTTTGAAAACAATCCGCTACCCGTAATTGTGATGGATATGACCGGAAAGGTAATATCAGTAAACGATGCATTCTGCAGGGATACCGGTTTTCCAATGAACGATATCCTCGGCAACAATATCATCAACCTGCTTTCTGATAAAGGCAAGGCGGCCTATCCTGAATGGTTGACCGCCTACAAAAACGACCCTGGAACCGCATATCAAAAAGAAATAAAGGTCTTAAATGCAAACGGCCGGTTTGCAGATTATGAGATCAGTCTAACTCGCTTGAATTGGGATGTGAAAACGCCTTGTGTTTTGGTGGTAGCCAACAACATCTCTGAACGAAAAAGGAATGCAAGACTCTTGGAGGAAAGCGAGCGGTTGAACAGACGTCTACTCCAGGAGCTTCCGGTTTCAGTGGTTACCATGGTTGAAGGAATCATCACAAACGTAAATCAGTCCTTTCTTGATCTCCTAGGTGTTGACCTTGACCAAGTAACCAATAAACCAATCACCCATTGGATGGATGATTCGGACAAAATTTTATTTGAAAGGAATAATTACGAACTGTTTACAGGTAAAGAGTCTGTAGAATGCAGATTACGATTCAAGAGAACTAACGGAGAATATAGAACCGTTGACATCAGGGAGTCCATTTTTGAGATGAAGAAGAGTCTGGTCACCATGGCGGTAATCAATGATGTTACCGACAAGGTTGTAGCAGAAGAACAAAAACTGGAGATTGAGCGCCGAACCAAAATGATCATTGAATCGGCATTGGATGGTATCGTATTGACCGATACAAAACTCAACATCCTGGATTGGAATTCGAAATCCGCTGAAATATTTGGATGCAATGATGCAGACATTTCCGGTTTGAACCTAAAGGAATTTTTCAGCTCCGCAAATATCCAGGATTTGATGCGAGAGGGATTGTTTGAATCCATTGGTAAGCGAAGAAATGAAGTAACCTTTCCTGCCGAGATTTTCGCCACCCGGATGAAATCGGAGAAAAAGGAGCTGTTGGTTTATTACATACGCGACATAACCGACCGGATTGCCGCAGCCAACAAAATCAGAGAGGCAGAAAGGGTTGACAATTTATTGAACCAGTTCAACGCTGAAATCTATCAGTTGGATGAATTGAACGATGTATTGAATAAAATGATTGCCACGTTCCATTCCATTTGTGACCTGTGCCATATCACAGTGTTCCAAACGGATGAAGATGGACAAGACCCCATTAGAATCGAAGGGGTTGGTGAATCGTTCAAGCTTCCGGTTTGGAATGAAACCGTGTTGATTCCCTCCTCCACCAATGACATCGTGGACCAGGCAAATAGATCCTGCTCCATGATTATTCGGACAGGTACAGATAATGGAATGGAAAAATCAGATCTTGCCGTCCCCATAATCATAGGTTCAAAAACCTGGGGTATCGTGAGATTTGAAACAGGTTTTACCGGCTTGTTTTCAGAAGGTAACCAACAAATCATCAAAAGAATGTTGGAAGCCACTTCCGTACGTTTATCAAAGGTGTTGGATGATCAAAAGCTTCGTAAACTCAATAGGGAACTGGTGCAGAACAACGCGCAGTTACAACAATACTCATACATCGTCTCGCACAACCTACGTGCACCTATCGCCAACCTGTTGGGACTATCACGGCTCTTCAATTCAAAAAACCTATTGGATGAGAGAAACTTGAAAGTGATCCGAAATATCGAGTCGTCTGCCAGCAATATAGATTCCATATTGAAGGACCTGAATAAAATCCTGGCAATCAAAAAAGAATTGGCGAAGGAAAAAGAGGAAGTCAGTCTGGATGACATCATTTATAAAGTCTTGAAAACCCTTGAAAAGGAGTTCATAGAAGTCAGGCCCAGGATCGATTTGGAAATGCAAGTGACCCGTTTGAATACAATCAATTCATACATCACAAGTATTTTTACAAACCTGATTTCCAACTCCATAAAATACAAGGCCCCCGACCGTGAATGCCTTATCATGATCAGAACCTATAAAGACCCGAAGGGGGTCACCATCGAATTCGAAGACAACGGATTGGGGATGGACATGGATAAGTTCGGTGAACAGATATTCGGGCTATACAAACGTTACCATCGTCATGTTGAAGGCACTGGAATGGGTTTACACCTTGTCAAGTCTCAGGTGGAAGCCATGAACGGCAAAATCAATGTGGAGAGCGAATTGGACAAAGGAACAAAATTCACAATACACCTATACAATGACTAAAGAAAACAAAATTTTACTGGTAGACGACGACGACATCCACAACTTCATTACGGAGAATTTCATTGCTGACCACTACCCTACTACTGATGTGGTTGCATTCAACAATCCAGAGGTTGCTCTAGACCATTTGATACATGCCAAAGAACAACCGGAGATCGATTGTCCGGATGTGATTTTGCTTGACATCAACATGCCCGAAATGAACGGTTGGCAGTTTTTGGAAAGATTCATCAAGAACAACATTGATAAGATTTGCGGATCCAAAATCCACATACTATCGTCGTCAATGGATCCGGCAGACATTTCACGTTCCAAGGAGTATTCAATTGTAACCAGTTTTATTTCGAAACCGCTTACCGCTGATAAATTCGAGGCCATACTTCACTGAAAAACAGCTTCAAGAAAATTGCATTATCCACCTTTAGCACTGACAGCTTTTGGTAAATTTGCATGGTACTACTCATCAAACGTATGAACGAAGAACTGAAAAAAGCTGTTATCAAATCCCTTGAAAAAAATTTCAAAAACGGCCCATTGACCGCACGAAACCTTGCTGGAATTTATGCTGACATCATTGAAAAAAATCAAAACCTTGATGCCGACAAGATTGCTGCAATGATAAATGACGCAGATTTGAAAAGCGACCAGGAGGACCAGGCAGGGGATGAATAATCTCCTTCTCTGTCTCTTTTTACTTTTTCAGTCGATCTGAAAACGCTTTTTTAAACTTTTCCATCTTAGGCCGTATAACAAACTGGCAATAAGGTTCAGAGCCATTAAGTTCGTAATATTCCTGATGATATGATTCAGCTGGGTAGAATGTGCCTGCTGTTGTGATTTCAGTTACAATCAGTTGGTCAAAAACCCCTCTTGAAATCAGGTCTGCCTTGATTTCCTTGGCAATTGTTTGCTGTTGAACATTATGGCAAAAGATAACCGATCTGTATTGTGTTCCAACATCATTTCCCTGACGGTTCAAGGTTGTTGGATCGTGGGATGCCCAAAAAGCTTCGAGTAGCAATTCGTATGTTATCTTTTTGGGATCGTAAACCACTTGCACCACTTCTGCATGGCCAGTGGTTCCAGAGCAAACCTCCTTGTAGGTTGGGTTAAGTTTCTGTCCGCCCATATATCCAGAGGTTGCCGAAACAACACCTTCCAAAGATTCGAAAATCGCTTCAGTACACCAAAAACAACCACTTCCAAAAGTAGCAGTATCCAATTTTTCGCTCATGACATTTTGTTCAGTACCGTTTTGGTTATCTGGCTTGTTCGATTGTTGGGCTGGAGAGCCGCAGCTATAAAACCAACCAAAGCTCACTATTCCGATGACAACCGCTTTCACACTCATAATGGTGTAAAACAAGTACCGTTAGGAAATGTTTGCAGATGTCAAAACTTGTAAGACAACCCTATGCCAATCACCTCTTTGAATTGTGTTCTTGGACCGTAGGAATCAATCTGACCATCATCATTGGAATCGATACCAATCATGGTGTCGTCGTCATAAATCAGATGAGTCGACAAATTGGCTGAGATGTATTCATTCACCTTCAAATTCAACATGACTTCCCAATTGACATCGATGTGGTCCACCACACCCATGTAGTCGGTATAAAGCTCCAGCTTGTTGTTAAGGGTTACGTTTTCAATGATATCCTTCTTGAATAGCAACCGAAGCATGGCACCCATTTCCAACTTAATGTTCTCGCCCTTATCCACACCAAAAGCACCTGCTGCAGCTAACGTATCATCCTGAACGATAATCATCCTACCCGCTACAGGAGAGGCCAGCAATGTCAAGGATTCAGATGGCCTGTAATCCATACCAAGCGCTACTGTAACATAACCAGGGGCCAGAAACCTGGAAATCACCAACGAGTCGTTAGGATAGTTGTACCCCTTTGCAAATTGGCTTCTGAACCCGGCAAGCGCCGAATAGTACCAGTTTTTGAATGCAAACCGTCCATATTTTGATGAAATATCAATTTTATCCTCTGACTTAATCGCACGCTCATCACCTTCCTGACTAATTCCATATCCCAAATCAAACAGGTTGTCCCATGAATTTTTGGAATCTTTGTAATTGGCTGCATACTTGAACATCACAAGTCCCGAAATGGAGTTGGAACCACCGGCAGCCCAATTACTCAGATTTACCTGAGTGAAATTCAAACCAACGAATCCGGAACGCTTCCAGGTTTTCGAACGATCTGAGGTGGTATCCCGTTTAACGGACTCTAAAACGGCGTTTTGTGAGGACGCACTATGCACAATAAGGAGCATCATGCATAACAAGGACAGCTTTTTAAGCGAGGTGATTTTCATGTGCGATAGAATTGGATTTATTTTGATTGTTGGTTATTGCGCAACAGGTCCCGTATTTCGGTCAACAACCGCTCCTCATTTGAAACGGTTGGAGCGGCTGGCTCGGGTTGTTTTTCCTCTCTCTTGAGGCGGTTTATGGTTTTCACTATAAGGAAAACAGCCATTGATACGATTAAAAGATCAATGAAGGCGGTAATGAATTGACCATATTGTATGGCGACTTCTGAAGCGCCTTCCTCAGCTTTTTTGAGAATCAGTTTTTTATCGCTGAAGTCCACACCACCGGTTATCATTCCAACTGCGGGCATCACCATCCCGTCAACAAATGAGGAAACGATTTTACCGAATGCCGTACCCATTACAAAGGCAACAGCCATATCTACAAGGTTGCCTCTGATGGCAAACTCCCTGAATTCCTTGACAATGCTCATCCTGATTTAGTTTAGAGCACTAAAATAGGTTTTCAGATTGAATCCCGAAAAAAGTTTGTTCAAATACGCTGGATGTATCTTTTGTATTCGTAGGAAATGAAAAATCTGGCATTTTTGGGAATCCACCATCTCACAAACTTGGAAGGATAATCATGCAAACGGACACAGCCCAGGCTTATGGGTGTACCCATGTATTTGGCAGGACCATTGCCACCCACCGCGAATTCATGTATACCATTCACATACCCTTTGGCACCACGAAACTCATCTGTGGGAGTCATATGCAAGAAATTAGGCAGATTGACACTGCCTTTGTATTTTATCACATGCCTGCTTGCAAACCCCATTATTTTATCCCTTTTGATATCCAATGAATCATATGGCACAGCGCTATCCCAATACCTTGAAGTGATCAGGCATCTTGGAGCATAGTACCTCGGTTGCTCGTCATAATCACGGAGTGCCGAATGTGGATAATTCACATTTCTTGATGAGGTTACGAATTGTGCCACCATCAGGATGGTATCGTTTTTGATTTCACACAAGCACATCCGTTGACCAATACAATAGTTCTTGCCGTTGATTTCGATAACGGGATCACGGTTCAGCGGCTCGGTTTTGTACTTATGCACCTTGTCAAGGTAGTTTCTCCACATCCACATGGCATCGGCCAATTCTGTTTTCTGCTCTGTTGGCAAGGTGGCAAACCAACTTTCCAGTCGACCATAATCATAGGCGTCGATTTGCGAGGATTTGGACTTCTCAAGTAGTTGTTTGAATTCGGGCAATGAATGATCCTCAGCGAAAATATCGAAGCTTCCTCTGCAGTTACCCTTGGAATCAACAGAATTAAAATCCCCTACAATGAAGCGGGAAGCCAAAAAACTACCCTTGGGAAAGTCAGGGTTATGAAGCTCATCAAATGTGAAAGCACGGTTATGGACCCGATCCATTCTGGTAAGCACTGGAATGTAACATGGGTTCTTGGCCACAACCGAATCGATATGTATTCCGTTTCGCTCCAATGCCAGTGTATCCAGATAAATTTTCCTACGTTCACTAACCATTTCAGCTGCTGAACCATCTTCATCCCCAAAAAACAGTATGCAATTGTTCCAGGAAGCTACGGTTTGCTCTTTTTTTGCCCGTTCTCGTAGTTGGCTGGCGATGGATGCTTTGATATGCGACGGAACATCGGATTCGGATAGCTTTTGAAGCTCTTCGGTCATTGAAGCCGGATCCGTGGATGCGAGTCGGGATTTAAACTGAGAGGCGTGTTCATCATACAAGGAGGAAATGAACACGGAATCTGCACCATCAGTTGGCATTTTGGCCAAACTCGAAATCACTTGATTGAAATCCCCGGAGCTATCCAACATCTCAAGCCGGAAAATGGCCGAAAGGTAAAACAGAGTGTCTGAACCATCTATTTCCTGCAAAAGTCCACGGGCACCTACAAACTCCCTTGACTCAATGAGATGTTCGAATTTTTCGGTGTCGGTGTTTCGTAGTTTGAAGAATGCAAAGAGACACGTGACCGGTACGGCTACCAATAAGAAAAAAAAGAATCGTTTCATTTTTAATGAACTGTAAAACAGATTACTACGGAAATAATACAGCAAGTATCACCTTGCAAATTTATATCACGAACTGAATTCTGTCAACCTAAATTGTAAGTCTTTCCTGATGACTGAATTGAATCTTGTAAAGCTTGTGATAAGCACCATTTTGGGCAAGTAATTCATCATGTGTACCACTCTCGCATATCACACCTTTGTCCAAAACAAAAATCAAATCAGAATGCCTTATCGTTGCCAACCGATGGGCTATGACAATGGAGGTTCTTCCACGCGTCAGCTCCTCTGTGGCTTTGATGATCATGGTTTCACTTTCAGAGTCGATGGAAGACGTTGCCTCATCCAGGACAAGAATGGTTGGTTCGTGTACCCAGGCCCTAAGGAATGAAACCAATTGCCTTTGACCCATTGATAGCAATACACCACGCTCGCCAACCTTGTAATTCAAACCACCGGGTAATCTTGCAACCAACCCCTCCAAACCGATTTTACGGACCCCCTCTGCAATCCTTTCGCTGGAAATATTGTTGGAGCCCAGGGTCACATTGTGAAGCAACGTATCGGAAAAGAGGAAAACGTCTTGTAATACCACAGCAATTGATGACCGTAACTGGGACAACGGATATTCCCTTATATCGATACCATCCACCAATATGGTGCCTTTCTGGATCTCATAGAATCGATTTATCAGACTGATGACGGTTGTTTTTCCAGAACCCGTGGCCCCTACGAAAGCAACCCGTTGACCTTTCTCGATCTTGAAGCTTAAATCCTTGATGACCCAATCCTCATCCTTGTATGCAAACCAAACATTACGGAATTCAACCGTTCCAATATTGATGGCTTTGGAGTCAAGAATAGACTTCGATGAGTCCTGCTCCAGCTGATGCTCATCTATGAGTTTCAAGATCCTTTCGGAACTAACAACGCCCATTTGAAGCGTGTTGAACTTATCAGCCAATTCACGGATAGGACGAAAAAGCATGTTAATGTACATGATGAACGCAACCATGGTTCCAAATGTGAGATCATTTGTAATGACTTCCGAGGTGCCCCACCAAACCAGCAATCC
>JBEAXM010000074.1:0-4613 GCA_041159805.1 Bacteroidota bacterium | reverse complement strand
GCTCGCTTGCAGGAACCACCATCTGGTTCTTGGCGGCCCAGTACCAGTTGCCGTATGGTGCAGGGTAATCGAATGGTGAATTCTGTTGATTGCCGGTTCCTATAGCCACATTGTTCAACTTGAGGTTGGGACGGACGGGCACCTTGAAACCATATTCTGATTCCAACACCGCAGCACTACCGTCTTGAAAGGCGAAAATCGTAGCGTTATAGGCGGTAGGGGTTTGGTTGAACACCGAGTTGGTGGTATAGCCGATGGCGTAAGAATTCACATTGATGAGCAGCGAGGAAACACCATCCCAATAAAAGGGCACATTGAAGCCATGGGTGTTCCACCCAACTGTGGCATTGTAGTTGGTCTCACTTACCACTTGTACAAATCCGGAGGAGGGCTTGCGGTTCTTGCCACTGCAAAACACCACCTTGAATGTACCTGGTAAAAGCTGCACATTGGGAAAGGTCCATTTGGAAGGATTGGCGAGGTCATCCGTTAAAGAATAATTCAATAGCGATACGGTATCCGTTCCTGCATTGTAGAGCTCAATCCAATCCGGATAATCGCCATTTTCATCAGCAATGGTGGTGTAGTTCTTGTTGGATCCTTCGTTGATGACGACTTGGGCAAAAATCGATTCACAAAACAAACTTGATAAGAAGCAGAAAAAGAAAATTACAAAACGGTTGAGCATGTCCTAAAATTCTGGTGTAATTAGTTTTAGTAAAGAAATCAAATATCTGATAAAAACATTTCAGGTGTCATTATGGGTAGTTCATGTATCACTATAAACCTTGAGATTGCTATTTATTAAAACAAAAAATCGTATTCGATATGCGTATAACATCGTTTGGCGACTTCACAATCGATTGGCTTTCAAGCGTCAATGTTAATTTGATGTTCATAATGAAGCATAATGTGTTTAAATATAACCAAAACATCTGCTTTGCAAAAGCATGGGCTCAATATTTCTGATCATGCACTAAAAAATGAAAAGGTGCCTTATCCGGCTGCAAAGGTGAAACCAAAAAACGACAGTGAATCGAAATTAAACGTTTAGTTGAAACATTTTGAGGTAACGGGAAAGTTTTCATTATGCGAGGGGCCAAGCGACTAAGCCATATAATTTGGTAATTTTATGCCATGCACTTTGCTGCCGTGATACATCACCCATCCGAAGCCATTCAAGCCATCATTAATAATCTGAAACCTTCAGGAAGGGTTTTACTTTCCATCGATAAGGCAAAAGGTTGTGTTTTGGCTAAAGATGTAAAAGCCCCGATGCATTCGCCGGCTTTCGACAACTCAGCGATGGATGGCTATGCATTCCGTTTCAATGATTGGCAGGAGGGTAACAGACTGAACATTGTTGGGGTGTCTTCGGCAGGCAAGCCCTTTCCAGGACGATTGAAAAAGAATGAAGCCGTGCGTATCTATACCGGAGCCGCAATTCCTGCAGGAGCAGATACAGTGGTAATGCAGGAAAAAACCAGCATTGACCAAAACACCTTGTTGATTACAGATTTGGCGATTAAGAAAGGCGCCAACATCCGCAAGGCAGGGTCTGAGATTCGTAAAGGCAAAACAGCTATTGCCAAAGGCGCCTTCCTCACGCCTGCTTCTTGTGCCTTCCTCGCTTCGCTAGGTATTACAGAGGTGACCGTTCACAAAAAACCTTCGGTATCCATTATTGTTACTGGCAATGAACTGGTGAAACCGGGTTTAACATTAAAGCCCGGACAGATCTACGAATCCAATAGCATTGCATTGAAACATGCACTGCTGCAAGAAGGGATTACAAGTATTCACATCACTCAGGCAAATGACAACCCAGCGGCCATGAGTCGCGCATTTCAAAAAGCCATTACCCAATATGATTTGGTATTGTTCACCGGAGGCATTTCGGTGGGTGATTACGACTTCACCGAATCCACATTCGCCAAACACCGCGTAAAAAAAGTATTCTATAAACTGAAACAAAAACCCGGGAAGCCCATCTACTTCGGCACCCTCAATGGCAAAGGCGTTTTCGGATTGCCAGGCAACCCCGCTTCGGTCATGACCTGCTTTTATGTGTATGTGATTCCTGCATTACGCGCCCTGCAAAGCCATCCCGAAAAGGAACTGCCCCGATTGAATTTACCAATGGCTCACGATTTTAGTCGCAAGCCCGGCATGACGGGCTTCATGAAAGCATATACAGATTTTAAATCAGTAAAAATTCTCGACGGCCAAGAGTCATATATCATGAAATCATTTGCAAAAGCAAATGCGATAGCCGTACTGCCAGCTGAGCAGGAAAATGTTGTGGCGAAAAGCCTTGTTGAAACCATTCTACTCCCCTTGTAAAACAATAACACAGTGGATTTTGGTTTTCTCGCACTGCTGGCCCTCATCGCAATACTCTATTCGAGTGTTGGTCACGGCGGGGCCAGTGGTTATCTGGCTTTAATGGCCCTGTATGGTTTCGCACCAGAGGTGATGAAGCCCTCGGCATTGATTCTGAATGTTTGCGTAGCGCTAATCGCCGCCATACAATTCCAACGCTCCGAAAAAATCAACTGGAAACTGTTCCTGCCTCTAATTGTGGGAAGTATCCCCATGGCATATCTTGGAGCCAGTATGTCGTTGGATGCAGATATCTACAAAAAACTGTTGGGTGCCGTTTTAATCTTTCAATCATTCAGATTATTTGGCATATTGATGCCATTGGTAGTGCAAGAAAATGAAAAACCACACGGATGGATCGGCCCCGTTTTCACGGGATCCGCCATCGGTTTGCTGTCGGGGCTTATTGGCATTGGTGGTGGAATCATTTTGAGTCCGCTTTTGTTATTATTCAGATGGAGTAGCATCAAACAAACCGCTTTACTATCGGCAGGTTTCATTTTTGTAAACTCGGTTTCAGGTTTGGTTGCCATAGGCGAACCATCCATAAAAATCGCTTCCGAAATGAGTGAAAGTTTGGCAATTGGCATACTTGGAGGTGTGCTTGGAGGATGGCTAGGCAGTAAAAAATTCAATAGCCGTGCGCTGCAGATTACTTTGGGAATCGTTTTACTATTTGCAGGATCAAAACTGATTTTCGCGTTCTAGAAGGTTGTAAATTTGTTGATGGATTCTACCATGTCAAAAAACGAAAACATCACAGCTTTCATACTGGCCGGAGGACAAAGCTCACGCATGGGCACCGATAAGGCATTGGTCATGTTCAAGGGAAAGCCGATGATGGAACATGTTCTGAAAACCTTGTCACATTCATTCAAAAACATCATACTGATCAGCAACCACAGTGCACACCAATCATTAGGATTGCCCGTAATCAAAGACGCTTTTGACAACATAGGACCTCTTGGAGGGATCATTGCCGGATTAAAACACAGCGAAACGGAACAAAATTTTTTCATTGGCTGCGACATGCCATTGGTGCAGGTAGAAGTACTGGACAAGATCCTTCAGGAGTCGATCGGGAGTCCTATTTTACTTCCATGCTATCAAGGGAAAACAGAAACCCTTTGCTCCATCCTTTCCAAATCTTCTTTGCCGCAACTGGAACAAGCAGTTTCTGAAAAGCATTACCGGCTTTACGATATCCTGCTTGCATTACAACCGCAGTTGGTGGATGTGTCGCATCTTTGCAGCTTCAATCCGTTTGCCAACATCAACACACCCGACGACCTGCAATGAATCCATCTTTTTCAAAAGAAGAACTAGAACGCTACCAGCGACAGATGCAACTGCCGGGGGTGGGCATGAATGGCCAATTGAAATTGAAAAACGCTTCTGTATTGGTTGTTGGAGCTGGAGGATTGGGCTGCCCAGCACTAACGTATTTGGCAAGCGCCGGAGTTGGCACTATTGGAATTGCAGATCATGATGTGGTTGCAGAAAGCAATCTGCATCGTCAAACCTTGTACACAATCCAGGAAGTTGGAAAACCAAAGACCATCATTGCAGCAAAACAATTGCAGTTGTTGAATCCACATATTCGAATAATAACGCATGCTCAAGGACTGCAACCTGAAAACGCTGTGGATATCATTGATCCGTATGACATCATATTGGATTGTACTGACCGTTTTGATGCAAGGTACTTGATGAATGATGTTTGTGTTCTGCTCCACAAACCACTTGTGCATGGATCGTTGTTTCGCTATTATGCACAAATGGCGACATTCAACATCCTGTTATCAGAAAAAACGCGAAGCGCCACGTACCGTTGTGTTTTTCCAAAGCCGCCATCACCACTCGAAAACACCGACTGCAACGTGGCAGGTGTGTTCGGATTTCTACCTGGATTGGTTGGCACCTGGATGGCTGCCGAAGCCATCAAGTTGATTTTAGGAAAAGCCGTCAAGCCGGAATTGTTGCTTTTTAATCTTGACGGAAATTCCATCCAAAAACTGGACCTCGTACGCAACTCCGAAGCATGGGGAAAAACCCCTCAAACGGCTGCTGAAATTTCCGCTTTCGACTATGGCGCTTTTTGCTCGCGCTTGACTTGAAATCAATAAATTAGCAGTATGTCTGAAAAGAAGCGGAAAGAGGTCTTCGTAGAAGGCCCCATACCCCCTGAGAAAATAGCTCAAAGCATTGGTAATCATAGCCGTATGCATGAT
>JBEAXM010000035.1:0-5931 GCA_041159805.1 Bacteroidota bacterium | reverse complement strand
AGTAATACAGCGATGCATCCCAAACCTCTCCTTTGAGGATGAGCAAATCACCTAGCTGTAGTTTACATGCCGCAATCAGGTTCTGCGAAACCCTTGGCATGTTGATGGTTTCTTCAAGTATGGACGATGCTTTTTCGAGATCGTTCAGACGGAAACCCATGAGTCGTGCGTAGCCAGGCAACAATTGTGCGGTAACAGGTGTTTTGCCCAGTTCTTGAAAAACCCGTTCATAGTCTTGTTGAAGCTTGCGCAACGAAAGGGAGTCGTAAATGCCGGTGGTGCTCATGCGGTTGTCGCGTGCTTCAATCAACTCCAACCGTGCATTGATATAGTATGGGGTGTTTGTGCCTTTGGAAATGATGTAGTCGAAGCATTGCTCGGCGGTTTCGTAGTCCTCATTCGAGTAACATGTTTTGCCAAGAGCCAGGATCCTCGATCCGTTTTCGTCGTTGCGTTTGTCAAGTGCAATGGCTTGGGTCAATGCAGATGCAAAGTCACGCTCCTGCAACAACAACCAATAGAGCAGTTCGTTGTAAATGGTTTTTTGTCCTGCCTTCTGAACCCTCCTCAGCAGGCCGGTTCTCACAGCATCTGCGAGCTTGGAATCCGCTTCGTAGGAAAGCTTGTTTTGCAGGATGGCTTGGATGCTCGATGCATAGGATTCGTTTTGCTCGAGCATGTTCAGGTATTCCTCCACCATCTTTCCGATTTCATTTTGCTGCGCATAAACATCAGCCAACTCGAAACCGAAATTGTAGCTGCCGTTCATCAGCTTTCTTCCTTCAAGGTAGGTTTGTTCCGCCATGCCCAGCATCCGCATTTCTGAGAATGCCGTACCCAGAGCTACCACTTGTTGGATATCGGGGAATAGACTTTTGATCGCTTTGTCAAAGTTTTTTTTCGCCTCCTCCTCATTACCTTGCATTGATTCAATTCGACCTAGGTCAACCCAAAGTGTTGCGATAGCTGGGTTTTTCTTCTGGTGTCTTTTAACCAGCTTCTCCGCCTTTTCATAATCCTTCAGTAGCAGGCAGCATTCCAGATAGGGTTTATATGTGCCGTAAGGGTCAATGCTGTATTGCTTCTCAAAATAAACCACGGCTTTATCATACTCACCCGTACTCATGTACTGGTTCGCCAACTCGATGTTGGTCTGGCCTTGTGCGTAAACGGTATCCGATGATGTAAACATCAGGCATGACACCAGGAACACCTTGATGAAAACCACAGCCGTCTTGCAACGATTGGATAGGTGGTGGGTATGTTTGTTGATGTAGCTCAATGTGTCATCGTTTGGATGTCAACCTTCAATTGCAAATGATCAATTTTCAATCGTGTTGAATCCTGTGTATGGAACCAGCGCCTTTGGTATGTTGATTCCGTTTTCGGTTTGGTTGTTTTCAAGTAATGCTGCCACGATACGAGGTAACGCAAGGGCGCTTCCGTTTAGTGTGTGGGCAAGCGCGGGTTTGTTGTTCCCTTCACGGTAGCGCAATTTCAAGCGGTTCGATTGGAATGACTCGAAGTTGGAAACCGAGCTCACTTCCAGCCAGCGCTTTTGGGCTGCTGAATACACTTCCATGTCGTAGGTCAGGGCCGAGGCGAAGCTCATGTCTCCACCGCAGAGCTTCAAAGTGCGGAAAGGAAGCTCGAGTTCGTGAAGCAGAGAGGCAACATAGTTGCGCATCGACTCGAGGATGGAGTAGGAGTGATCAGGGTGGGCCACTTGTACGATCTCCACTTTGTCGAACTGATGCAGGCGATTCAACCCACGCACATCCTTACCATACGATCCCGCCTCTCTGCGGAAGCAAGGTGTATAGGCGGTTAGTTTGATGGGTAGTTCTTCTGATTTGACAATCACATCTCTGAAAATGTTGGTTACCGGCACCTCGGCGGTGGGTATCAGGTAAAGGTTGTCGATGCCTACGTGGTACATCTGTCCCTCCTTGTCGGGCAACTGGCCGGTGCCGAATCCTGAATCCTCGTTCACCAGGATGGGTGGTTGCACTTCACCATAGCCTTCGGCCGTGGCTTTGTCAAGGAAGAAGTTGATGAGGGCACGCTGTAGCTTGGCGCCTTTCCCTTTGTAAACAGGAAAGCCGGCTCCAGTGAGTTTCACTCCAAGCTCAAAGTCGATGAGGTCATACTTGGTGGTCAACTCCCAATGGGGTAGGGCATTGGCTGATAGCTCAGGTAAGGTGGCAACCGATTGGTAAACGACCTCGTTGTCGTCTGGAGTACGACCTGCAGGCACTTGGGTGGATGGTAGGTTGGGAATGCGCACCATCAACTCATTCATTTGTTTCTCCAAGTCACCGAGCTTGTCGGAAAGCACTTTGGATTCATCCTTTAATGCGGTGCTCTTATTCTTCAAGTCGTTGGCCTCGGCTTGCTTGCCCGACTTGAAAAGCTCACCGATTTGCTTGGCTATGCTGTTTTGAGAGGCAAGTAAATTGTCCAGCTCAGTCTGTGTGGTCCGTCGGTCGCCATCAATGGTTAAAATTTGATCAATAAGCTCCTCGCCGTCAAAATTCTTGACTGCCAAGCGTTGAATGACTAAGTCCTTGTTTTCCCTGATGGTGTGTATGGTCAGCATAACAATCCTTTTAGGCAAATTTACCAATTCCCACTGTATTGCTCCTTTTGATTGGCAATTAGGGTATTGGCGGTTCTTTTCATCAACTTAAAATGCAGGTGTAGCCCATTCATGGTTAACTAAACAATTCCAGTTTGGAGATGTTCTTTAAGATAGACTATTAAATGCAATCATATTCGTCATGATATCCAAATCCACACTCACCTTTCTACGAAAACTTAAACGTAACAATCACCGTGAATGGTTTCATGCGAACCGTGAAGATTATGATGCGGCTTCCGCCGATTTCCGTTCATTCATTGCCTCATTGCTGACTGAATGTGCGGTCATCAACCCTAAGTTGGCTGGCTTGCTGCCAAAGGATGTGGTTTTTCGGATTAACCGTGATGTGCGCTTTTCAGCGAACAAGGATCCATACAAGACCAACTTTGGTGCATCGTTAAACGAGGGTGGGAAGAAGTCGGGGAAGGCGGGTTTCTACATTCAGATAGAGCCGGGCAACAGCTTCATTGCGGGTGGTTGCTGGATGCCTATGGCACCGCAGCTGAAAGCCATTCGCCAGGAGATTGATTACAATTTGGATGCTTTTAATGCCATCCTTTCGGACAAGTCATTCAAGAAGCAGTTCGGCACCATCAGCGACTGCAAGCTTAAAACAGTGCCCAAGGGTTATGATCGGAGTAACCCGGCGATAGATCATCTGCGTCAAACCAGTTTTATTGTTGAGCGGGTGTTGGATGATGATCAGCTGACCGCCTCAGCTCTAACAAAGCAATGCACCACTGCTTACCGGGCCATGCTACCGTTTTTGGATTTTTTGAACACGGCCAACGATTGAATAGGGCATAAAAAAAACCTGCAGCGGTTGCTACAGGGTTTTCATGTGTTTCTAAGATCTTAGTTCTGCTCCAAAGGAGTGATTGAAACGTACGACTTATCGTTGGCTTTCTTCACGAAAGTGACAATACCGTCGCGCAAAGCGAACAGAGTATGGTCCTTACCCATTCCAACACCTTCGGAGGCGTGGTGACGGGTTCCGCGCTGACGCACGATGATGTTACCTGCGATTGCGAGTTGTCCGCCGAAAATTTTGATGCCTAGACGTTTGCTGTGTGATTCGCGTCCGTTCTTGGAACTACCGACGCCTTTCTTGTGTGCCATGGTATTGAGGTATGGTTGTTAACGATTGATTAAGCGGAAATACCGTTGATTTTGATTTGGGTGAATTGCTGACGGTGACCGTTCGACTTCTGGTAACTCTTTCTGCGCTTCTTTTTGAAAACGATGACCTTGTCGCCTTTGAGGTGTGAAACTACGGTTGCAGTAACCTTGGCGCCACCAACTACTGGTGTTCCAACTTTGGTTTTGCCGCCATTGTCGACCATCAAAACCTGGTCGAATTCCACTTTGTCGCCTTCATTGGCATTCAAGCGATGAACGATAACTGAATCGTTCTCAGCTACTTTCATTTGCTGGCCGGCGATGGATACGATTGCGTACATGATGTTTTTCTTTAAATACTTAACCCTCTATGAATTAGGGGATGCAAAATTACAAAATTCAAGGTGATTTGCAAACAATCAGATCAAGTAAATTCATCTGATTTGGACAGGATTTCGAGTTTTAGCAATAATGAGCTGTTATTCAGCTATTTACTTCGATTTATTAAGTAAACACCCAACAGGATGGCTGCTAAGAAAAGCAGATGGATGGGAACCAACGGTTCGCCAAACACTACGCCCCAAAGCATCGCAACTATTGGAATCAGATACGTGACCGAGGAGGCGAACAAGGACCCTGCAATTTTGATTAGCTGGTTGAATACCACCACTGAAATGGCCGTGCCGAACAAGGCGAGTATCAATATACTGATCAACGACTCAAACGTATTGATCGGATTCGTTGAAAAAATATTGAAAAACGATCCAGTGAAAAATTGTTGGTCGAATTGCAAGTGGTGCAGGAAATCAGTGAAACCGAACAGGTAAACACCCGAGATGGGCCCCACAAAGCACAAGGCAAACGATGAAACCGTCAGTGCTCCTGCATCATGCAATTTGTAGCGTATCACATTCACGGAACCTGCATAGCACAAGGTTGCAACAATGATCAGGATGGCATGCCATGAAATTTGAAATACGGACCCATTGGCATTGTGTATGATCAGTCCGATTGCACCTGCCAATCCAATCAATACACCAAGCAGCCGCATGCCCTTGACCTTGATGTTGAATATGAAAAAACTGAGCGCCAAGGTAAACACGGGTGTAAGCGAATTCAGCATCCCTGCCATAAAGCTTGGCACCTTGGTTTGTGCGAACGCAAACAGGAAGGCGGGAATGCCATTGCCCAGAAATCCGGATGCGGCAATGTATTTCCATTGTTGGGGTTGGACTTCCTTGAACCTGGTGAAGGTGAAAGGAACCAAGAATAGAAACGAGGCGAACATTCGTATCGCAGCCATCTGGTCTGGAGCGAAATTGACCAGCGCTCTTTTCATCAGCATGAACGAGCTACCCCATACCAGTGCCAGGGATCCGATCAGAATCCATTTTAGATAACCGTTGCTGGGTGTGGTCTGCATTTCAAATAAAAAGGCCGGTCATTATTCACCGGCCTGTTATGATGTTTCTTAGTGGATTATTTCTTTTTCGGACTCAAGCCAAAAGCTTTTTTCACTGCATCCACATGGCTAAGGTCTTCCCATGGAAATAGTTTGACCTTTACCTTCTTTTCATTTTTCTTGCCCTTGTTGAATACCTTGGTCACCTCTTTTGTTTTGCGACCCATGTGGCCGTAGGAGGCGGTTTCAGTGTAAATGGGTGTACGAAGCGCAAATCGTTTTTCAATGAAGTAGGGTCGCATGTCAAACTCTTTCATGGAACCGATGCGGTCGGCAATGGCGCCATCCGACAAACTCACTTTTGCCGTGCCGTAGGTGTTTACATACAAGCCAACGGGTTTAGCCACACCAATGGCGTAAGCCACTTGCACCAGTGCCTCATCGCACACGCCTGCCGCCACCAGGTGCTTGGCGATGTGACGTGTGGCATAGGCCGCAGAACGATCAACCTTTGATGGGTCTTTGCCAGAGAATGCACCGCCTCCGTGCGCACCACGTCCGCCGTAAGTATCCACGATGATCTTTCGCCCAGTCAAGCCGGTATCGCCGTGAGGACCACCGATTACAAACTTGCCAGTGGGATTCACGTGGTAGGTGATTTTATCATTGAACAGCACCTGAACGCGCTTGGGAAGTTTTTTCATGATGCGTGGCACCAGAATGCCGATCACATCCTTACGGATGGCGTCTTGCATGGCCTTTTCGCTGC
>JBEAXM010000033.1:0-10836 GCA_041159805.1 Bacteroidota bacterium | reverse complement strand
CTACACAAACCTTCCGAATGAACCTGGCAGCTGCCATTGCCGACTTTCGAAGGTCGGTACGATCATCCTGAGTTTTGTTCACTACCAATCCTTGCGAACGGGCAACACTGGGCATCAACTGAAACGCACCTCTTGCACCCGCATAGGAAACCGCCTCGGTTTTACCAGGGCTTTCAATCAATAAAATGGTTTGTGCATACCATGGGTCGGTACCTTCCTCTTCAAATACCTCAATTGCGACAGGAATCATGGGAAGCACTTTTCGGAACTCAAAAAAATGTTGCTTCCCGCTTGTAGCATAAATGCTGGTGGCTGACGACAAATCATTACTGACGCAAACCAACCGCTTGTACCGGTCTTTCTCCTCCACAGTCTGACAACTCCAATCAGAGGCATGAAGCGTGAACAGGGGATGACGGAGATCGGCAATGTTGAACAGCAATGAGTCATGCGGCATGGTCATGATTTCCTGCCAGAAACGGACATGTGACAAGGTATCCCAACCCTCCTTGAACAGAACGGAATTATCGACAAACTTGCCTTTGGATGTATTCTGATAGGCAACGATGGTTCTTTCCAGGAGTCGACCGTCATCTGACTTGCAACCTGCAAAGGCAAACAATGAACTTGCCATGCAACAAATCACTACTGTTGAAACACGAAGTAAAAGTTTGTTTTTTCGCATCATCGATTTTAAAGATAATAAATTTATGATGGTGAAAGACTTGAAAACAACAAGATAGCCACTGAATAATTAACTTCACAACGAAATTATCAAGTGCTTTTTAGCCGTTGATATCATTTTACTCAAAGTTAATAACAACCTTAGGGGTGCATTATTGTTAATAACAGCTGCAAATGGACCTGAAAAGCAAAAAAAGAAATCCCTTTTCAAATGACGGTTATTCGTCGGGACATGCCCTCGAATGGCATCGAGGTGGTCAGGATTTTTTTAATCATGTTGTTTCAAAAATCGATTCTGCGGAAAGGATCATCCACTTCCAAGTCTACTTGATAGAATCGGACCAGGCAGGAAAGATGATCATTGATGCTCTGGTCAGGGCGGCCTCAAAGGGAGTAGAGGTTCTTATGGTGATAGATGACTTTGGAGCAGGTAAGTTGGAGAAGGAAGATGAACAGCGCATGGCTGCATCAGGCATCACGCTCAAGCGTTTTCAACCCTATGCCTCCTTTGGCGATTACTATTTCGGCAGAAGGATGCACCACAAGGTGATTGTCATTGACGACGGTTGGGCACTCGTGGCCGGAATGAACTTCGCAAATCGATACAAGGGCGACGCAAACTCCGTTGCATGGCTTGATTACGGGGTTTCAGTGGAAGGCCCTGTTTGCCGTGAACTATCTGCCATGTGCTTAAAGATTGTAGAACGCAAATTCTCACCCGGAAAAATAAAACTGCCCACTGCACTATCCAAGGAAAAACTTCCAGACCCGAATGAGGTATGGGTTAGGATGCGTAGAAACGACTTTCTACGGAATCGCAGGGATATCACCAGAAGCTATAACAATGCCGTCAGAAATGCCAAAAACAATATCACAATTGTGGGCGGCTACTTTTTACCTGGCAGAAGGTTCTTATCTCTATTACGAGGTGCATCCAAACGCGGAGTCAAGATCTCCATTATCATGACACGGTTTTCGGATGTGCCCATTGTGAAGCGAGCTGCAGAATACCTTTATGGGAGACTACTTCGGGCAGATATCAGGATTTTCGAATGCAACAACGCCATGGTGCATGGCAAAGTTGCTGTTGTGGATAACCAATGGGCCACCATCGGTTCCTACAATCAGAATCAGTTAAGCGCATACATCAGCATTGAACTGAACCTGGATATTGTAAACCAAAGATTTTGCACCGACCTGAATAACCACTTGAGCGACGTAATTAAAAACGAATGCACTGAAATAACTAACGAGGATTATGCCAGGTCAAACTCACCAGTAGCCCAACTCACAAGATGGATTTCATACCTTTTGGTAAGAATATCAATGCGCATGCTGTTCGCCATGAACAGGATCTTTGGTGTCAACGACTAAGCTTCGACCCAACATCCTGTTCCACATGCTTTTTATAACAGGTATCTTCAAGCCCTCTATCCTACCCTGCTGAACAACCATGGAATTGTCGGCACCGGGTGACAAATCAAATGAGAATCCGAACATGGAATTGGGATCGGACCAACCCTGAACCTGTCCGAACCTTAAATCATGAAACCAATTCCTGTCCTCGTGATTTCGCAATACATAAAATCCATTTGTGAATTCCGCTAGTCGTTGTACCGATCTATCGTTCACAAAGGCAGCATTCAAAGAATCGTTATCGGGTATGAAATAGAGTTGAGCTGCAGAATCAGTATCAAAAACAGAAACATATCCGACCCAGAAACCACCTTGAGCTTTTGCAGTCACATTCCATAACATGGTGTTGAACAAGGTTGGCACCGCCACCGTTTCAGCATTGGAGACACCTTTTTGTTGCAAAGCCACAGCCAAAGAATTATTGGCAATGCTTTGGCTGAAGAAGGTACTGATCATGTAGAGGCTTGAAACAGCCAGTCCTATCAGATTCACCCTGTTCCGTTTATTATTGTTACCACTCATGAAAATCAAAACGGCTGTGGAAACCAAAATCGGCAATGTGTAGATGGGATCCACGACAAAGATGTTATTGAAAGCGTAGCGTTCATCTGAAAACGGCATGAACAGTGCCGTTCCATACATGGTACATGTATCCAAGAACTCGTGAGTCCAGAGGTTCAATGTGAAAAGTGCAATCCAGCCTGGCAGGAACCGCTTACCGGACTTGAACCAAAAAAGCCATCCCAATAAGGGCCCTACAACAGCTGCGACAAATACCGAATGTGTGATCCCTCGGTGCCACAATAGCGCGTCCAAATCGGAAACGAAAAAATTCATCAATGCGTCAATATCCGGAGCATTTCCAGCAATAGCACCAATAAGCATCGCCTTTTTCCCAATCCGCTTTCCGAGTATCAATTCCCCCAAAGCGGCACCAACCAACGAATGTGTCAACGAATCCATGGTTCAAAAATAATACCTGGCTTTGCCAATTAGATGAAAAATTGTCAAAACTGATGAACGTCAGGTGACAAATTGTCAACTATTGGCATATTTGAACACCATGGTAAGGTTTATGATGTAAATAAACGAGCAATTGAAAACCAACTAAAATGAACACCAATAATTTCACAACAAAGTCACAAGAAGTGATCCAGCAGGCACAGAACATGGCCATGCAGCAGGGACATCAATCCATTGACACGGGACACATATTAAGCTCCATGCTGGATAACGATGAAAATGTAATTCCATTCATCCTGAAGAAATCGAATGTGAATGTAAAACGTTTCGAAGAGCAATTGATGGTAATCATCGACCGGTACCCTAAAGTTAGTGGAGCAAACCAGTATCTATCGAATGAATCCATTCAAGCCATTCAAAAGGCCAACGGATATTTAAAGGAATTCAAAGATGAGTTTGTCACACTGGAGCATCTATTCCTGGGGATCCTGGCCGGTAACGACAAAACCGCGTCATTACTGAAAGAACATGGTATCAATGAAAAAGATACTCGAAAGGTGATGGCTGAACTGCGGAAAGGCAGCAGGGTTACCAGCTCAAGCGCGGAGGAAACTTATAACTCGCTTGAAAAATACGCAAAGAATCTGAACGAGTTGGCTCGTTTGGGAAAGCTGGATCCTGTCATTGGTCGCGACGAAGAGATCCGCAGGGTTTTACAGATACTATCCCGTCGCACCAAAAACAATCCGATCTTGATTGGGGAGCCAGGTGTTGGCAAAACGGCCATAGCAGAGGGCCTTGCCCATCGCATCATCAACGGTGATGTGCCCGAAAACCTTAAATCGAAAACCATTTACTCACTCGACATGGGAGCGCTGATTGCAGGTGCAAAATACAAAGGTGAGTTTGAGGAACGACTGAAATCGGTTGTGAAAGAGGTGGTAAGTGCAGAGGGTGCAATTGTATTATTCATCGACGAGATACACACTCTTGTGGGTGCTGGAGGAGGCGAAGGCGCCATGGATGCCGCCAATATCCTAAAACCTGCATTGGCAAGGGGTGAACTGAGAGCCATAGGCGCCACCACACTGTCAGAGTACCAGAAATATGTTGAGAAAGACAAGGCCCTGGAGCGTCGATTCCAAAAGGTCATGGTAGAGGAACCCGATACACAGGATGCAATAGCCATATTGCGTGGACTTAAAGACCGATACGAAACGCATCATAAGGTTAGGATTAAGGACGAAGCAATCATTGCGGCCGTTGAATTCTCGGAACGATACATATCGGATCGTTTTCTGCCCGACAAGGCGATAGACCTGGTGGATGAGGCCGCTTCAAAACTGCGTTTGGAGATTGATTCCGTTCCAGAGGAACTTGACGAAGTACAACGCAGGATATTACAGTTGGAAATCGAGCGTGAGGCCATTAAAAGGGAAAATGATGAAAAACGACTTTCTGAAATCACACAAGAGCTAACCAACCTATCTGAAAGCCGTGATAACATCAAAGCACAGTGGCAGGCGGAAAAGGAGCTTGTGGAACAGGTCCAAAACCTGAAGGAAGCCGTTGAACAGTTCAAGCTGGAAGCCGAACAGGCAGAACGTTCCGGTGAATACGGCAAAGTTGCAGAGATAAGATATGGCCGTATCAAAGAGGCGGAAGCCAAAAAATCAGCCCTTATGACACAGCTGCACGATTTGCAATCGGCCAAGGGAGCCATGATCAAGGAAGAGGTGGACAGCGAAGACATTGCTGAAGTGGTTTCGAGGTGGACAGGCATTCCTGTAAAGAAGATGATCCAGAGCGAAAGGGAGAAACTGCTTCAACTAGAAACCGAGCTGCACAGGCGCGTGGTAGGACAAGAAGATGCCATATCCGCTGTTTCGGATGCGGTAAGACGGAGTAGAGCTGGCCTGCAGGACATGAAGCGCCCCATCGGCTCCTTTATCTTCCTAGGTACTACCGGAGTCGGCAAGACAGAGTTGGCGAAGGCATTGGCCGAATATCTGTTCAATGACGAGAACTCCATGACCCGTATCGATATGAGCGAATACCAGGAACGCCACACGGTTTCCCGGCTGATTGGAGCGCCTCCAGGATATGTGGGTTATGATGAGGGTGGTCAGCTCACTGAGGCCGTTCGACGCAGACCTTATTCTGTTGTATTGCTGGATGAAATCGAGAAGGCACACCCAGATGTATTCAATATACTGTTGCAGGTGTTGGATGATGGACGGTTGACAGACAACAAGGGCAGGACGGCCAACTTCAAGAACACCATCATCATCATGACTTCCAACATAGGAGCCCATCTGATCCAGGAACGTTTTGAGGGATTGAATGAAACCAACCGGGAGGAGGTGATTGCATCCACCAAAGTGGCGGTATATGATCAATTGAAAAAAACCATACGGCCTGAATTCCTGAACCGAATTGATGAGATCATCATGTTCAATCCGTTAGAGCGGGATGAGATTCGAAAGATCGTTACCATACAACTGGAGGGATTGAGGAAAATGCTATCCAACCAGGGAATTGAGCTTACGATTTCTGAGGAGGCAATTGATTGGTTGTCGCAACTGGGATTCGATCCTCAATTCGGTGCAAGACCCATGAAGCGCGTCATTCAAAAAAGGATATTGAATGAGCTAAGCAAACAGATCCTTGGAGGCACCGTAAACAAAGAGGATATGATTCGAATAGATTTGGACAAGAGCGGTCAATTCATTTTCTCCAACAAATGATTACAAATAAAAAACGGGTGCCACTTGGCACCCGTTTTCAGTTGATTTGGAAACAATCAATAATCCGTATTTTGTGGATCGAAGTTGGTCCAACCTTGCGTCCAATCGTTAGAGCCGAATGCGCCGCGATAATTCACACTGGTGAAGAAACCACCTTGCAGACTTGATGCCGAGAAATCAGCTCCTGAAAGCAATGCGGAACCCGATTGTGGCAGGAAAGATGGACTAGCCAGGTTTACGGGATAATAGCTTTGAACGTCTACGCTATTGGGTAAAACCGAATTTCCAAAACCAGCGGTGTTAAACCATGTTTGGATATCGAAGGATGCGGAGGCCGTCAATGGTGTGGTACATCCTGCGATTACAGTGTTGCGCACTTGCAGACTTCCATTATTCGCATTGGTCTCGGCCAATGATCCATCTATGAACAGACCCGTAGGGAAACCAGCAATCAACGAATTATACAGGCTTGTTTGGGTGTTTCTGCGAAGATGTGCACCGCGTTTGAACTGGGTGTTGATGGTGGTTGAAGAGGCCTCCAAAGGACCATAGATACTTACGTTACTGAAAATGGCTTTGGTGTTCGGAGTGGCAGTGGTACCTTGTCCATCGTTGTCGGACTCGAAACCATTTGAACCGGACTGATCAGCTATGTCCTTGTCGCGCATTGCAGCAGCAAACTGCACACGTCCAGTGTATCCGTTGTCGGTGTCGAAGTCGTCATCCCATCCGCGGAAAGCGATCAGGTGCTTTGCGTCAACGTTTCCGCCGAACCATTCGAAAGAGTCGTCACCGCTGTAGCTGATTTGTACATATTCTATCTCGGTACCGCTTCCTACTCCACCCATGGTAAGTCCATTGATCTCCTGGTTTGGCTGGAAGGCGATTCCACAGAATTCGATACGTACAAATTTCAGTTTGCCTGAATTATCTGCTGCATTTGTTCCACCGTAAAGAGCATTTGTTCCACCTTCAACGGTGCCTTCTCCACCTGGCAAATTCACAGGAGCATTTCCGCAAATGATGATTCCGCCCCAATCACCATAGGAACGGTTTCCTTTTGCCTCATTTGAAGTGAAAACGATAGGCTTGTTCTGGGTTCCAACGGCAAGAATTTGCGCTCCTCGTTCGATGATCAGCGTTCCTTTGGTGGCCTTGTCTCCGCGTATGATTGTTCCCGGTTCAATGGTGAGCACAGCAGGAGCCTTAACATACACAAATCCCTTTAAAACATACTTGTTCAAAGAGGACCAGGTAGTGTTGGTGGTGATGTCGCCACTGATTTCAATGGTAGAACCGGTGGCAGGTGGTGGAGTTTCCTCTTCATCCTTCTTACAGGATGTTAGCGAAACAGCCAGGATTGATGTTACAACCGCCAATGCCCTGAATGTGGAGGCGGATCCGAGGAATGCGAGTTTCTTTCTCATTAGTTGTGTTTTTTAAGTAATTATGATGGCACAAAAAAAACACAGCAGTGTTACCGCAACTTTAATGGGATGTTCTAACTCTGTTAAATAAATGAGATAACATGTTAAATGTAGATGAAGCGATCTACAGCTTTATTGAGATACCCGCACTTACATAAGCTCCGCGTTGGATGCGGTAGACATCCTCATCGACAGTGGTGATTTTGCCATCGCCGTTTGAGTCCTGTTGATATGCCTCATCCTCAGATAGCAGATCCTGAATACCCAACTTGATATCAATCCGCTCACCAATACCTTTTGAAACTGTCAGATCCAAGGAGTTTCTTGGCATCAGGTAAATGTCGGGGGTGCCATAGGTGCCAACGGCGAAAATCCTTTTCCCAACGACATTATACATCAGGGAAACCTGAAGGGAACGCTCCACATCGTTATGGAATACACCCACATTGATCATGTATGGAGACTGTCCAGTCATAGGCCTGGATTCGTCCTGCCCTACTGCCTCATCACCTAAAGTCACCTTGCTGAAGATAGCTGATATGTTGAAATTGAAACCGGTCTGCTTTAGGAATTTATCGAAACCAACCGGAGCTTTTTCTCCCAGATCACGTCGAAATGAGCGCTTCCACTCCAGTTCCAAACCGGTACTGGTGGCCGCATCGGCGTTGTCGAATGTGAAATTTCTGGTGCCTCCGCTACCCGATCCAGGAACGAAAAACATTTCAATCGGATTTATAAAGAGTTTCTGGAACACACCTACCGAAAACATCTCACCATTGGAAGGATAGAGTTCCCAACGGATGTCCATATTATGAATGGCAGGAGTTTTCAAATCAGGATTTCCAATCAGGACGTTGTTGAATGTGAAATCGTAATAGGCAAATGGTGCCAACTCACGAAACTCTGGCCTGTTCAGACTTTTGAAATAGGCCAATCGGACTTGTGATTTTTCTCCAAGAAACAGACCTGCATTGATTGAAGGGAGAAGGGATGGCACCATGTTATCCACCTCCACAGGACGATCGGAATAATCCCTGCTGCTGAGCAGCTGCCTGTTGTATTCAAACCTGATTCCGCCGGAAACATTCAGCTTTTTACTGATCGGCCATGACAATCCCGTGTAAGCGGCCATGATATGATTGGATGCATCGTACCGATCGCTGGGGTTGGTACCCTCCTCAAGTTTGAATCCGGTGGAATCATTGATGTTATCAGGAGAAAAAATCTGATCCAAGGACTGATATAACAAGGAATTGTCAAAAGTTGCAATCCTTGCTTGCTTGTATGACATCCATCGGGCTTCGAAATTACGGACGCGCGATTCGGCAAACAATCCGAACTTGAACTTCGGCATCAGTTCCTCGGAGCGAGACTTCAGGTTCTTGGTGAAATCCATACCAACGGTACCGGTGTGTTCGATAAGGTTCGAATAAAAGCGCCCTGCATCCAATGTGGATGCCGATGGAGCAATGATGACCTGATAGGGAACGGAATCGGATACTGCATCGATATCCTTCTTGGTCCTGATCCTTCTGAAATCAGGTTCAGCCGACTTTGAAAAACCATAACCAGCAACCCATTTCAAATTTCCTGTTCCTGAAAAGAGATCATGGCTACCCGAAAGCTGTCCACTGTAAACAGTACGCTCCTGATAACGGAATGCATAGCTTTTCACGAGACTACCCTCTTCGAAATTGCTGCCTGTACGAAGCACCGATTGATTTGACCCTTGTTGATTGAAAAAATTCCGAAACTCCAGTTTCGTGGTTGGAGACACCAGGAATGTCCAATTGTGAAGCAATGACACCCTTACATTCTCCTTGTACGTCTCATCATCGTAATCATATATGGTATCACTACGCTCATTGATCGGATCGAAGGCATTGTAGCTGTAATTATCGGCATGATAGGAGTCGTAGGTCAAGCCATATTGAATGGTGGTCACATTTGCAGCTTTGATCTTTCCGAACTTCAAATTATTAAACAGTGTGGCATTGAATCGTTGATCCATGCCTGCCTTGGTCTTGACCGCAACCCAATTGTTTGGAAGCGATTTACCCAACTGTGCAAGTGCATTTGGGTCCTTCACATCATACAGGTTGGATGGAAAGAAGGATGGCAATGCACGGGTTCCATCATCCGAACCAAGCCAATCGGTTGCCCCCTTCGGCGCTTGGTAGAACTCTGAGAAAGTTGTTCCCGACCTGAAACCGGTGGTATAGCTGATCTGGGTCAATGGTTCATCAGATACGTCTTTGGTGTATATCTGCACCAAACCTCCTGAAAAGTCGCCAGGAAGTTCGGGGGCACCGGTCTTGACTACAAACAAACGATCCAACATGGAACTTGGAATGATATCCAAAGAGAATGCCTTCTTATCGGGATCCATGCTGGGTGCAGCCACACCATTCAGCAAGGTGGAATTATAACGTTCGGCCAACCCGCGCACGAAAACGAACCCATTGTCCTGGACTGTAATTCCGGGTAAACGCCGAATGACTTCAGTGGCGGTACGGTCTTGTGACTTGGAAATCTGCTGTGCTGAAACGCCACTAACAACCAATTCACTTTTTCGGATATCCACTAGAATGGCGTTCTCGGTATTGAGTTTACGGGTTGAGACTATTTCGGCGCCCTCCAATTGGTTGATGTTCTCCTTCAGGGAGACGTTATGAATGTAGGTTTGACCAGCAATAATTTGAATGACCTTGGAACTGTCAGTCGTATAACCAACATAGCTTTTTCTGATGCGGTATGAACCCTCCTTCACACTCCTGATCTCATAATTGCCATCCAAATCGGTAAGGGCGCCTTGTGTGGTGCCGTCAATCACAACACTTGCTCCTGGCAATCCCATACCGGTTGACTGCTCCTTGATGTTTCCCTTGATGGTGGAGGACTGGGCATTAACAAGAACTGCGCTTGCCAATAACGAACAACAGGTGAAAACAAAAACCAATAACTGTTTCATAGGGTCTTTTTATCCATTTTACAGGACAAAGGAAACAGCCTATCATTAACTTGAGATTATATCAATGTTAATTCAAAATTAACTTCAAAAGCATTGAATATTAACGCAATATGATTTAATTGTGACTCTCGGTGGTCAATATGTGCTGTTCATACAGGTTATGAACGATGCCATCTGACAGTCCGACTTGTGGAACCATGATACGATCGATGCCACTGCTTTTCATTGCAGTCAGGTATATTTTGAATGCAGGAATGATTACATCGGCGCGATCCGGATTCAGTTTCAAAATGGATATCCGTTCATCAATGGAATAAGAAGAAACCATGTCGTAACATTCCTTCAATCGTTTGAGCGATAAGGTTTGATCATCCTTTCGACCGGCTAATTTGAAGATCTTGTTGATATTTCCTCCAGAGCCGATCACCATTGATTCGTGACCTTGAATCGATTTGCCAAGCATTGAAGTGGTTTCCTTGAAATTGATCCATTCCACCTTTTCGATCTTATCGTGCAGCATACGAATGGTACCGATATTAAAGGAGTTGGAGTAAACCGTTTTCTTGTCGGAAAACAAAGTAACCTCGGTACTACCACCTCCCACATCAACGTACATATATGACTGGTC
>JBEAXM010000300.1:0-6695 GCA_041159805.1 Bacteroidota bacterium | reverse complement strand
GGAAACGGCCGAGTTTGCCAAGCAGGCGGCTGCGCTTCGAGGATCCATCATGATCGTAGGGCCATTGTTGTCGAGGTTTGGAAAGGCATGTATCCCTAAGCCAGGTGGCGACAAGATTGGTCGCAGAAGGTTGGACACGCATTTCATAGGATTCATGAACCTGGGTGCCAGGTTTGATTTTGATGGTAAGGAGGAGTTTTACCGGGTGGATGCCTCCAAGCTCAAAGGATGTTACATGTTGCTCGATGAGGCCTCAGTGACCGGAACGGCCAACATCGTAATGGCTGCGGTACTGGCAGAGGGTCGCACCACCATTTACAATGCCGCTTGTGAACCCTATCTGCAGCAGCTGTGCAAGATGCTCAACTCAATGGGTGCCAAGATATCCGGTATTGGGTCCAATCTGCTCATCATTGATGGAGTGGCCAAGCTAACGGGTTGCAGCCATCGCATGCTTCCCGACATGATTGAAATCGGCTCGTTCATTGGTCTTGCTGCCATGACCTCCTCTGAAATCACCATTAAGAATGCCGGCATCGAGCATTTGGGTATTATTCCCAGCGTGTTCAAACGGCTGGGCATTCAAATGGAGTTCAGGGGCGACGATATCCACATACCTGCCCAGGACAAATACGAGATTGATACGTTCATCGACGGCTCCATCCTGACCATTGCCGATGCCATTTGGCCGGGTTTCACCCCCGACTTGTTGAGCGTGATTTTGGTGACCGCAACACAAGCCAACGGCACAGTTCTGGTTCATCAAAAGATGTTTGAATCGCGACTATTCTTTGTGGATAAGCTGATTGACATGGGAGCTCAAATCATCCTGTGCGATCCACACCGTGCCACCGTGATTGGGCTTAATCGCAAACATCCGTTAAAGGGCATCCAGATGACCTCTCCCGACATCCGGGCCGGGGTAGCCCTGCTGATTGCTGCCCTTTCGGCCGAGGGTAAAAGCGTGATTCACAATATTGAACAGATCGACCGTGGATATGAACGGATCGACCAGCGACTGAATGCATTGGGGGCATCCATCAAACGGATTTGACCCAGGAGTCTTTTGGTACTATATTTGTATCCTCTTCGAACAAAACAAAAAATAAGATGAAAAAATACAGCATTATTCTACTGCTCGCCGGCGTTGCCACCATGGTTTATGGATTTGTTCGTCAGGCCGCTCCTGTAGGAACCAATGTCGGAGACCGTGCCATTGAACTGGCTTTCACAAGCCCTGAGGGAAAAACCATCGCTCTTTCCTCCTTGAAAGGCAAAATCGTTTTACTTGATTTTTGGGCCTCCTGGTGTGGACCCTGCCGGTTTGAGAATCCGAATGTGGTAGCTGCCTACAACAAGTACAAGGATGTGAAATTCAAAAACGGTGCAAAAGGATTCACTGTGTACGGCGTTTCATTGGATAACAACAAGGATGCCTGGATGAAAGCCATCCAGAAAGACGGCCTCGTTTGGCCTTATCACGTAAGTGATCTAGGTGGATGGCAGTCAAAGCCGGCTCAATTGTACCGTGTGAACTCCATTCCTGCCAGCTACCTCATTGACCACAATGGCGTGATTGTAGGTAAAAATCTGAGAGGCGCCGCATTGGAAGAGGCGTTGGAAAAGCTACGCTAAGCAGACCCAAAATAAGAATCAACTTAACCCGGCTCTCATAGGCCGGGTTTTTTCATTCGTACCTTTGTATGACAATTTGACCTGATTAAGTTATTGGCAAAGAATTTGACTCTAACTCCCGAAACTCAATTTATTGGTAATAAACCTATTGACAAATGAATGAACCCCAAGAGAATAATCAGAAACCGGTTGATAACGAGGAGCTTGTGACTGATTCCATGGAACAGGAAAAAATCGATCCTCAAATGGATCAGCAAACCTCATTGAGCGAAGAGGATAAACTGCGTGCACAATTGGCAGAGTCCAATGATAAGTTTTTAAGAGTCTTCGCTGAGTTCGACAATTACAAACGCCGTGTATCCAAAGAGCGGTTGGACCTAATCAAAACGGCTGGATCGGAAATGGTGGTTTCATTGCTTCCCATATTGGATGATTTTGAGCGGGCAATGAAGTTTTCGCAAAATGAGGAGGGTAAATCCGGTGTGGAGTTGATTTACCAAAAACTGCGATCCACCTTGGAGGCAAAAGGATTGAAGCGCATGGAGTCCATAGGAATGGATTTCGATGCTGATTTACACGAGGCAATTACCAGCATGCCGGCGCCTACGGAAAATTTGAAGGGTAAGGTGGTCGACGAGTCGGAGTGCGGATATTTCTATAACGAGAAGGTGGTTCGATATGCCAAAGTGATTGTCGGATCATAAATTCAAATTCAAATGGCAAAGAGAGATTACTACGAGATTCTGGGTGTAGGTAAAGGCGCCAACGAAGGTGAAATCAAAAAAGCTTATCGGCAGATGGCTTTGAAATATCACCCCGACAAAAACCCGGGCGACAAAGAGGCCGAAGACAAGTTCAAGGAGGCAGCTGAGGCGTATGAGGTGTTGAGTGATGCCGACAAGCGCAGACGTTATGATCAGTTTGGTCACCAAGGCGTGGGCGGAGCAGCGGGTGGAGGTCAACACATGAATATGGAAGACATATTCAGTCAGTTCGGAGACATCTTCGGAGGTTCCCCTTTCGAAAGCTTTTTCGGTGGAAACGCATCCGGTGGTAGACGATATGCGAACAAGGGAAGCAACCTGCGAATAAAGGTTAAGCTCACCCTTTCTGAAATTGCCAATGGTGTAGAGAAAAAATTAAAGGTCAATAAGAAAATCGCTTGTGATTCATGCAGCGGCTCCGGCGCATTGAACGGTTCATCGTTCAGTAAATGCTCCACCTGTAACGGAAACGGACAGGTCAGAAGGGTTACCAACACGATTTTGGGTCAGATGCAAACCACCACCACTTGTCCGAGTTGTCAAGGGGAAGGCCAAACCATCACCAGTAAATGTAAAAGTTGCAACGGCTTTGGAACCATGCCCGGCGAGGATGTGATTTCCATCAACATCCCTCCAGGTGTTGGCGAGGGTATGCAGGTGACTGTTTCCGGAAAGGGAAATGCAGCAGAGCGAGGGGGCATTCCCGGTGACTTGCTCATTGTGATCGAGGAGCAGGAAGATGAACATTTGAAGCGCGATGGCAACAACCTGTTGTACGATTTGTACATCAGTATTCCGGATGCGGCTCTTGGCACATCCGTTGAGGTACCAACGGTAGATGGCAGGGCAAAGATCAAGATCGAGCCAGGCACCCAGCCGGGCAAGATCCTTCGATTAAAGGGTAAGGGGCTTCCACAGTTGAACTCAAGTTACAAGGGTGACCTGCTGATAAACATCAATGTTTGGACACCTCAAAATCTCACCAGCGACGAAAAGAAGATATTGAGCAAGCTTCGTGAGTCTGAAAACTTCAAACCCAACCCAGGAAAGGGTGACAAGAGCTTCTTTGAGAAGATGCGAGAGTATTTCAATTAAGCGCAATTCAACTTGTTTTTTTAATTTGGCAACATACCCCACAAACTCCCATTAGAATGAATAGGAAAAAACTCTTTATCATCGAGGACGACCCAATGTTTGCCGAAATGTTACAAGACCGGCTCAAAGACCGCCCTTTGTGGGATGTGGCGCATTACGCTACCGGCGAGGAGGCAATCAAAAACGGATTTCGCGAACCTGATGTTGCAATCATCGACTATCATCTCGACCTCAACAATAAGGGTGGCTTGTCTGGTATCGACACGATGACCCACTTGCTCAAGGATTCACCCAAAACGCATTGTATTTTCCTTTCAGGTCAGAAAAGCTACGGGTTGGCCCTTCAAACCATCTCTCATGGGGCGCTCAATTATGTGATGAAGGATGAAAACGCTTTCGATGAAATCATCCGGATCCTGGACTCCATCCAGTAGCATCCTCATTGCAAACTGATTTCTTATTACAGCCATCATGATATTAGAGGTTCGTAACGTCTCAAAACAATATGCTTCCCATAAGGCATTAGACAGCGTATCGCTGGTAGTGCCCAAGGGCAGTGTTTTTGGTTTGCTGGGTCCAAACGGAGCGGGAAAGACTTCCCTCATCCGCATCATCAACCAGATCACAGGTCCTGATTCAGGTGAAATACTTTTCGATGGACAGCGACTATCGGCCAATCACATTTCAATGATCGGCTATTTGCCTGAAGAGCGAGGCCTGTACAAGAAGATGGAAGTGGGTGAGCAGGCATTATACTTGGCGCAACTGAAGGGGTTGTCGAAGAAGGAAGCGATGGATCGCTTGAAGTTTTGGTTCGAAAGATTTGAGCTGAAAGGTTGGTGGAGGAAAAAAATCGATGAGTTGAGCAAGGGTATGCAGCAGAAGGTGCAATTCATCATAACCGTTCTGCATGAGCCCAAGTTGCTCATCTTGGACGAGCCGTTCACCGGATTCGACCCAATCAATGCCGGAATCATCAAGGATGAATTGCTTCGGCTAAGGGAAAATGGCACCACAGTGATATTATCCACACATCGTATGGAATCAGTGGAGGAGTTGTGCAGCCACATCGCACTCATCAACCGCTCGCACAAGATCCTCGATGGTGATGTTCACGACATCCGCCGCAGGTTCCGCTCCGGCAGGTATGAAATCGAGTACAGTGGGCATGGTGTGGGATTGGCAAACAGTCTATGGGGTGGCTTCGAACTCATCTCCAACGAACCACATGCAGGACACATGAAAGCCGTTGTTTCCTTACCCGAAGGAAGAACCACCAACGACCTGTTGGCGGGTATGATTCAGAATGTGGAGGTGCTTTCCTTTCGGGAAGTGATTCCTGGGATGAACGATATTTTCATTTCATTGGTTAACGAAAGCAATCAGGAAAGGGAGGTGATGCAATGAGTAAGATATCATTGATTATCCGGCGCGAATACTTTTCGCGGGTCAAGAAAAAATCCTTCATCATCATGACCATCCTGGGTCCGCTGTTGATGGCGGGTATATTCATGGTGCCCATACTGATGGCCATGTACCAGGAGGAAGAGGTGCTAAACATCAAGGTCGTTGATGAGTCGGGGCTGTTCGCTCCCAGGTTCAGGGACACACCTGTCTTGAAATTCCAACAAGACACATTGCCATTGGAGGTTGTAAAGCAACTTTTTGATCCCGAAGCCGCAGATGGAATCCTTTATCTGCCTGCGAATTTCATCAACAACACATCATCGGTACTCTTGTTCACTTCTAAAGAGGCCAATTTGAACATGGTTGCCGCTTTGGAAAAAACCGTTCAATCAGAAGTTGAAGATGTCAAGTTAAAGGCCATCACCAAGGAATATGGAATGGCAAGGGAGGAGTTGGACAAGGTGAAGTCGCAAGTGAAGATAAACACCCGCATCCTCACCGAAAAAGGGGAGGAGGAGTCCGGTGCCGAACTCAAGTCAATCATAGGTTTTATTTTGGCATTTTTCATTTACATGTCTGTGTTCATCTATGGAACGCAGGTGTTGCGGGGAGTCATGGAGGAGAAGTCGAATCGTATTGTAGAGGTGATCATCTCATCCGTGAAGCCATTCGAGTTGATGCTCGGAAAAATTTTAGGGATTGCATTGGTTGGCTTGACGCAGATTTTACTGTGGATTGTCCTCACGTTTTCCTTCAGCTCCATTGCAACATCGTTTTTTGTGGATTCAAACAGGATTCAGGAGCAGATGCAACACCAGGTAACGCCGTTGGGCACACCTATTGATCCTGGAACAGCAATTGGACAACCCCAACAGGTCAGCGACGGAGTCGGTGAGATATTTGCAATGATGGATTCAGTTGACTACCCATTGATACTGGGCTCTTTCTTGTTTTTCTTCGTCGGTGGATACCTCCTTTATGCCTCCCTTTTTGCCGCAATCGGTGCAGCGGTTGACAGCGATTCGGATGTGCAACAGTTCATGTTGCCTGTGACCATACCCATGATATTGTCATTTTTGGTGGCTCAAAATGTGTTACAGAACCCGGATACCTCTTTGGCATTCTGGTTCTCCATCATCCCATTCACTTCCCCTATTATCATGTTGGTTCGAGTTCCATTCGGAGTTGAAACGTGGGAGCTTGTATTGTCAATGGGTTTGTTGGTTGTAGCATTTATATTGACCACTTACATGGCTGGAAAAATCTATCGTACGGGTATACTGATGTATGGTAAGAAGGTGACTTGGCGTGAGCTCGGCAAATGGCTTTTTTATAAATAACAAAACATGGCCAAAATCCAATTGCGACCCGGTGCTGTCCGCAAGGCGGTGATGGATTTTGGCACCAATACGTTTCATTTGCTTGTGGCTGATGTGCACAAGGATGGCACATTCACCAAGCTACTGCATCGGAAGATTACTGTGAAGCTCGGCCAGGGTGGATTCAATCAGGGTTTGATTGCCCCCGCTGCATTGAAGCGTGGACTTGATGCGGTTTCTAAATTCCGTGTTGAACTGAATCGACTCAAGCCCTCAAGCATAAAGGCTTTTGGCACTTCCGCCATACGAGACGCATCCAATGGTCGCGATTTTTCCAGAGTGGTTCAACGAGATTTCAAAATCAGGTTGCAAGTTATTGACGGCGATCGCGAAGCGGAGCTGATTTCCATAGGAGTCAGAAAAGCTGTTCCAAACCTGGTCCCTTGTTATCTGATTATGGATATCGGTGGAGGCA
>JBEAXM010000257.1:0-9662 GCA_041159805.1 Bacteroidota bacterium | reverse complement strand
AAAGTGAACCCTGGTATTTCCAAGTAGGATGGAGCGTTTTCGTCGGGATCGATCAGGTTGCATCCTGTTAAAGAGAAGAACAAAACAGAACAGAAGACTGTCGATGTCAAAAGATTTTTGTGTGTCCTTGTGATACTCATTTCAGGATTTCTGTTGATTTTTGATTGGCTTTGAGTTTTTCGATGATGGTGTGTGCGGTTTCCAAGGCAATCAACCCATCTTCAACAGTAACAATCGGGTCTGTATTTTCATTTATCGCTCTGGCAAACATGGAAAGTTCGCTCCGGATAGCGTTGGATTCCTTGACCACCGGGTTGTCGAAGATGATTTGCTTCATTCCTTTTTCAGGGCCAAGGTCAATAGTGAATGCAAATGGGTCAGGGGTTCCGGATACCGTTTTCAATCTGACGACTTCGGATTTTTTTTCGAGGAAATCCACTGCGATGTAAGCATCCTTTTGGAAGAACCGGGTCTTTCGCATGTTTTTCATGGAAATCCTGCTGGCTGTGAGGTTTGCAACACAGCCGTTGTCGAACTCGATCCTTGCGTTGGCGATATCCGGTGTATCACTCACAACGGCCACGCCGCTTGCGTTTATCCTTTTTACTGGTGATTTCACCAGACTGAGTATGATGTCGATATCGTGAATCATCAAGTCGAGCACAACAGAGACATCAGTTCCCCTTGGGTTGAATTGGGCCAAACGATGCGTTTCTATGAACATGGGATTTCTCACAAACTCGGTAACCGCAACGAACGCCGGGTTGAATCTTTCTACATGACCGACTTGCACTTTGATTCCCGCTTCCCTTGCCAATGAGGCGATTTGGCGCCCCTCATCCGGATCGTTTGCCAACGGTTTTTCAATGAAAACATGTTTTGACCTTCTGATTGCCTGCGAGGCGCATTCCAAGTGCGCCAAAGTTGGTGTAACTATATCAATCACATCACACTCCTCAATTAGACTCTGAATCGAATCAAAGTCCTTGACATTCAATTCATCAGCTACCTTTGCGCGCACATCTTCAGACACATCGAAAAATCCAACAAGTTGGTATTCAGGTATTTCCTTAATCTGATTAATATGAATTTTGCCCAGGTGACCCGCTCCGAGCACGCCGATTTTCAGCATAAGGCCGTTGAAAATTTGACTCAAAATTAACCTTTTTTGGTGAGCACCTTTGTCTAATTTCGCATTCGACTTTTATGGATAACAATTCATTGGATAGTTTTCGTCATGTTGGTTTGAGGCGTAAGTTGGTTTTCGAATTAAGATCGAAAGGCATAAAGGATGAATCCGTACTCAATGCGATATCGGATATTCCTCGGCACCTGTTTATTGATAATGCGTTTGTTGAGCATGCCTATTCCGATATGGCATTCCCAATACTATCCGGCCAAACTATATCGCATCCATCCACTGTTGCTTACCAAACCTCTCTACTCGATGTAAGATCAGGCATGAAGGTGTTGGAGATTGGGACAGGTTCTGGATACCAAGCTAGTGTACTATTTAAACTTGGTGCCAGGGTTTACACCTTGGAGCGACAAAAGGAACTCTATTTGCATACCAAGAAACTCATTGAAAAGCTCCGTTACGGAATCAAAATGTTTTACGGGGATGGTTTCGAGGGGTTGAGCAGCTATGCCCCATTCGATAGAGTGATTGTCACCTGTGGTGCATCCGAATTCCCCACTAATCTGGTGGACCAGTTACGGCCTGGAGGTGTTATGGTTGTTCCGTATGGTATTGAAAATGAATACAAAATGATGCGTTTAACAAAAGATTTTTCAGGAAAAGTTGTATCTGAAACATTTGATTCCTTTAAATTTGTGCCCATGATTAAAAAGGTAACGGGGGCTTGATTGTTCATAACTGTGTTAAGAAGTATGAACCTAACAATTTAGCCATTCAACAACTCGCGATACCTTTGACCACTGATTGTTAACTATAAACCAATAATCAAAAAAAACATGAAAAAAACCGTATTAATGATTGCGTGTGCCCTAGCTACCACTGTAGCTACCGCACAAGACATGAACTCGAAGAAAGGTACTCCTATTCTTCCTGCTTCTGGTGACTGGAGCATCGGCGTAGATGCATCCTCCCTTCTTGACTATGCTGGAAACTTGATGAACGGCAACAACTCTGCCTTCATGTTCGACTGGCAAAATCCTGGTGTTATCACCGGAAAAATGATGAAAGATGACAACACAGCTTACCGTGTAGGTCTTCGTTTGGGCTTTGGCTCTACAACTGAAACCCAACCAGGAAGTAGATTTCGGTGGTGGTCCAGTTGATTCAGCTGAAGTGAAAGTATCTGGTTCAAACATCAACCTTGCTGCTGGTTTGCAAAAATACCGTGGCCAAGGTCGTTTGAAGGGTTTCTATGGTGCTGAAGCAGCTATCGGCTTGTCTTCTGGAAAAGAAACTTGGGATGGTTCTGACAACGGTGAGAACTACAGCGCTGAAGTTAAAGCTGGAAGCGGCTTCTCTTTCGGTGTACGTGGATTCATCGGTGTTGAGTACTTCTTCGCTCCAAAGATGTCTATCTCTGGTGAGTATGGCTGGGGCTTGAGCCTTGATTCAGTTGGCGAAGGTGAAGTTTCTACTTCTTACGGAGGTGTTTCTTCTTCTTCCAAGACTGGTAAGTCATCCTCTTTCGGTCTTGACACCGACAACGCAGGTGGCGCTATCAACCTGAACTTCTACTTCTAATCTTAGGATTTAAAGTATATGCGAAAGCCGGCCTCGAGCCGGCTTTTGTATTTTAGGTCCAATTGCAAGGATTGAATCCACGTTGATACATCTTTGGTTTTAACACCGAACTTGACAATCAGCACAAAGTTCGAAAAATATCGTGCGGATGATACTGGGTTTTACCAAGACTCGATCATATTTGAATTTTTCATGATCCCGTATCGTCAAGTAATATTGACCCAATCAGTATTTGAAATATAGACAAGGACATATTGGATGATAACGATGGTAATGAACTTGTTTTTATCACCGCTATTCTAACCCGTTGCCATGATGTTATACGGACTGACTAGTGTGCCAATCGCCTATCGTGTCTTGTAAGGTGTGAGCAAGGCAGCCTAATATAAAAGTGACTACCAAGGACTTTTTATTCTAAAGTAGTAAGGATGTCGCTTATCGAACTGGGCGGCTAAATCGTAAATCGCAAATGATCGACTCAGTGTCCGCTTCCATCCACTTTACTGGATTCATTCGGATCGTGTGGCATTATGGGAAGGTCGATACCCTGTTTTTTGAATTCCTTGTTTAGGATTTCGGATAATGCGGCAACTTCGATTCTTTTGGCAAAAATCTGCTTGTTCTCATCCAACAGGAATATTTGTGGTGTGGATGTTATGTCGAATTCGAAACGGAAATTGTTTTTCAATTCGGGATCCGCAACATTGATCCAATCAAGTTGGTATTCGGCAATGAATTTTTTCCACTTGTCCATTTCCACCTCTGTGCAAACAGCATAAACCGCTATTCCCTGCTTTTTAACCTGGTCAAAATAATCCTTGAGCTTAGGTGTAACCTTCTTACAGTGGCCACAATCAGGATCCCAGAAGTAAAGCACTGTGAACTTTGCTTTCACGTCGTACAACGACCTTGGCACCCCTTTGTCGTCGGCCATGACCAGGTTCTTTACTTTTTTGCCAATCAGAATGGGCTTCAGCACACGAGCCCGATCTTGTATTTTGAATAATTGTGTTTCATCAACCCAGAATGCCTTTTCCTTGGTGTAATGGTTTTCAGCCATATGTACAAAAACGGCATCCATTCCCATGATTTTAGATGTTTCGTAATGGTTGGTCACCCACCAAACAACATATTTGAATATTTCAGATCCGGGTTTCAGTTTTGCAATCAACCAATCGGCTTCTTTATTGATTGAGTCGGGAAATTGCAAGAGCATCTTTGTGAAGAAGTTTTCCAACCTAGGATGAAAAACCGGTGTGTATAGTAGTCGGTCATCCTGCAAATCGAAATTGTCGAAAAAATGTGCTTTGTAATAATAGTAAATGGATGCCGAGTCCCTTGTCCCATCCGAATTAGGAGGGAAATTGGGTATTTCGGGTTCTTCTGTAGCTTTCAGTACTTTGGACAACAGGAACCCTGGGTTGTTCTTCACCATATCCCTACGGTATTTCAAAACAATTGAGTCGATTTCCGTCATCCTCGTTTTTACTTTTTCGGCTCGGACAGGGTCGGTTGATTTGAAGTTTTCATACTCCTGACGCAAAGGATTTATCTCCTGGGATTGTGCATTGATGAACTTTAGATAATCATAAAACATCACGTTGTCATTCGAGCCGGCTATTTTCATGCTGGAAACATAATTCCCTTCAACGGTCGACATGCTGAAATGCTGTTCCTTATCGATGATGACTTCGAAGTATTTCTTTCCAGGAAGAACAATCAAATAAATTCCGCCTTTCAAAGCGGTATCACCTTTGAAAACAATGTTTCCATTCTTGTCTGCAAATACAGAGTCCTTCAGATACTGCTTATCCCCAAAGTAATTGGCAAGGTAGCATAGCGAATCAGCAACGCCGTCAACCTTGATCCTTATTTCATATCCCTTTTTTTCCGTGTTGCTACCTCCACGAATTTCTTTGGCAAGTTGAGAAAATGACAGGTTGGAACAGAAGGATAAGATCGATACCAATATCAGCAGCCGAAATGAATTCTGATTTTTTCCCATGTGTATGTATTGATGGATTTAGGTATGTATGCAAAAATACTTAGTTGCATAGTGAAGTTCCAATGAACTTAAACGATAGGTTGCCCTTCAAGGTTCTATTTTGAATCGGTTTCTTGAAGTGTTATTTCGTTTGTCAGTTGCCTTGACCTCCAATGTTTGTCCTTTGTATTTTTCTATATTATAGATTATCAATGTTTTGCGACTTGGATAGAACTCGGAATAAACCCATTTACCGTTTATTTTACATCGGAATTCTCCCACTCCGCTTAAGTTGTCTTCCAACTCCAATGCCAAAGCTTTCTTTTGTGTGAGTTCATCCATGAAATAACTGGGTTTGCGGCATTCAGGTGACTCGGTATCCTCCATCAACAGAAACTGTCCGAATATGCTGGATTCAGCAGTAATGAATCCATCCTTCTCTTTGCCTCCCAAGGATGTGTATTTATTGTTCATTTCGAGTCTTACTACAACAATCCTTTCGGAGTTTTGGACCGATATGCTGTCTAATTTGAATTTTATTTTAATGGGTTTCAGTAACGGAACCGCTGGATCGCCGATTTGGAAAATTGATGACAATTCTTTTTGTCGTTCTGTTTTTCCTAATTGAATACAGGAAGCACCCAACATGCAGCTTGGTCCGATCACCGCGCTGAAGTCGCCCATATGCAGTGTTGTATCTTTTCCTGGTTCGATAATGATACAGGGAGAAAACAGGGGTTGCCCTTGGCTTGGAGCGGGTTGGCTTTGCAATGCGAACTTATAATTGCTTTTGTTACCCATTACATCCTCAAGATCAATAGCCATCTCTGAAACCCCATTCTCAACCAATTTGATGATCCCATTTGAAAGCTTGTTTTCGAAAAACGGAATAGATAGGTTGTTAGCCCCATGCAGGATGAAAGACTCCTTATTACGTTGTCGCAATCCTTGGTCCATGATACCAATGATTTCTCTCGATTGTTGGAAGTCAAAGGCCTGTGTTTGATAGGAAACTAAGAGTTTGCCGTTGATGTACAGTTTTGCGGATCTTATGCCTAGTTTGTTTTTTTCTGCTCCGGCTAGATCGAAAACATTCAACCCGATCATGAAATATCCATTAATTGGAATCGTGTCTATGCTTGTCCCTTCAAATTGTCTTGGCAATGGTAGCGGATATATAAGGGTGTCCGATGGCAAATCATAAACCCACAAAGTGTTTAATACTGGTGGAATTTGATCTTCAAAATTGAATCCAATGGAAACTGGATCAAAAGGTCTTTCTGAATCGGTGTGTCGAGTCTCGAAGTGTAGGTGTGGCCCCTCAGATGATCCGGTGTTTCCCGAATAACCGATGACCTGACCTTTTCTGATTTTGATTTTTCCAGGGGCAGGGCGATAATCCAATTCAAAGATTTTCTGCTTCTTTTGGATTCTCCAAACAGTATCTGCAATTTCTCCAGCAAAGTCCCTTAAGTGGGCATATACGGTTGTGGTTCCATTTTTATGATTGATATACAGCGCCTTACCATAGCCGCTTCTAGAAACCAGAATACGGTAGACGTATCCATCATCCGCAGAAAAAACTGAAATGCCTTCTTTCTTTTCTGTTTTATAGTCAATACCAGCATGAAAGTGGTTGCCTCGAAACTCTCCAAAAGTTCCTGAGATCTTCGCATCGGTATCAAGGATACGGGTGTTAATGTTTTGTGCTGATAGGTTGACATTATGGCAGCTCAGGACATAAATGAACAAAGCACATAAAATATGTAAGCAGCTGAAATTCAATTCTTAATCAATATGAGGCAAGTGGATTTTATCAACAATCTTTCGATTCAAAATTAGATAAGGGTTTGTCTGAATGGGGATGGGAATGATTAAATTTGCGTTTATCACATTAAGAACACGCTACGTTTGAACGAGGTAACTCAAAATCTGAATTTGGTCAAGTCAAAGGTTGAAAGACTTTTGAAATCCCGTGACATCCTGATGGATCGGGCCTCCAAATTGGAGAGGCGTAACGAGGAGCTCTCAATGGAGATGGATTCATTGCGACGAGAAATTGAGTCGTTGCGCGAATCCAATCAAGTGCTGCGAATGGCGAAGGCGGTTGCTGGTGAAGATCAGAACACCAAAGACCTCAAGCTACGGATTAACGATTACATCCGGGAAATCGATCGTTGTTTGGCACTAATAAACCGTTAATCAATGGAACAGGTTGTAACCAAGGTGAACATAGGCGGAAGGGAATACCCTTTGCGTATAAACAAGTCCGAGGAGCAAGCCGTCCTGAAAGCGGTTCAAATGATAAATGACCGAATCCGCCAGTATGAGAAGACCTATACGGGCAGTGATAAGTTCGATCATCTAGCCATGTGCGCAATACAGTTGGCAACCGAAAATGTTGCCAATCATGGACGCGAACAAGCCTTCAGGGATGAAATACTTGGAAAGGTGGATGAAATCGACAAGTTAATCAGCGGTCAGTTGTCAGCTAGTGACGTTCATTGATTTTAAGGGAATCCATAATCGCCGCAAGGTGGTTGTGTAACACAAAGCCCGCTTAAATTCTGATCATTGTTTTAAACCCAACACTAAACCATTGGGGACTACGCTTAGCGTATCCGTAATGCAGGCCTCGCTTCGGCATTCGTGCCGAATTCGTTCCTCGGAACGACAGTGGAAGCAAGAAAGATCCAGCATCCCCATCCATGTCGTTATGGGGTTTAATAACCAAAAGCAGGATTTAATGCGGGTTTTTCAATTTAAGCCAAGCATTATTTCATAGTATTCAATAATTGACATTTTCATAAACCGTTAAAAAAACATGTTAGAAACACAAACCATAATAAGCATATCCATTGCTGCAGGCGCCTCATTGGCCGTAGGCAGTCTATTGACCTGGGTTCTGATGCGCAAGAGCAACCAGAATCTAGAGGCAAAGTCAAAAGAGGCGGCAGACAAGATCATCAAGGATGCCGAGACCAAGGCAGAGCTCATCAAGAAGGATAAAATGATGGAGGCCAAGGAGAAGTTTTTTCAATTAAAGTCCGAGCATGAGAAATCCATTTCTGAAAAGGATAAAAACATCCTGGCTGCCGAAAACAGGATCAAGCAAAAGGAAAACACGCTAAACCAGAAAACCGAACAGGTACAAAGGAAGCAATCCGAGCTTGACCAGCTTCAAAACAACCTGAAAAACCAGATGCAGGGTATTGAGGTCCGCAAGGAGGAGCTCGATAAAATGCATCAGAAACAAGTAGCCCAGCTGGAACGCATATCGGGTTTGTCGGCACAGGATGCCAAGTCGCAGCTCGTTGAGGCCTTGCGTGCAGAGGCGAAGTCTGAGGCACATACCTACATCAAGGAAATCATTGATGAGGCGAAAATGACAGCGAACAAAGAGGCCAAACGCGTGGTCATACAAACCATTCAGCGAGTAGCAACCGAACAGGCGATAGAAAATTCTGTAACTGTTTTCAATATCGATAATGACGATGTCAAGGGTCGTGTTATCGGTCGTGAAGGACGTAATATACGGGCCTTGGAAGCGGCAACCGGTATTGAAATCATTGTCGATGACACTCCCGAAGCGATCATCCTTTCAGGTTTTGATCCTGTTCGCAGGGAGTTGGCCCGATTGGCTTTGCACCAATTGGTAACGGACGGCAGGATTCACCCGGCACGTATTGAAGAGGTGGTAGCCAAGGTGAAGAGGCAGTTGGAAGAGGAGATTGTTGAGATCGGTAAGCGGACCACTATAGACCTTGGTATACACGGTCTGGCTCCAGAGCTGATCCGTATGGTTGGTCGTATGAAGTATCGTTCATCCTATGGCCAGAATTTACTTCAGCACTCACGCGAGGTTGCTAACCTTTGTGCCATCATGGCCGCAGAGCTGGGGTTGAATGTGAAGTTGGCCAAGCGTGCCGGTTTGCTCCACGATATTGGAAAGGTTCCAGACGATGAGCCTGAATTACCACACGCAATCCTTGGAATGAAGCTTGCAGAGAAACACAAGGAAAATCCGGAAGTGTGTAATGCCATCGGTGCCCACCACGACGAAATTGAAATGACCAGTATGATTTCCCCAATCATCCAGGTTTGTGATGCCATATCCGGTGCGCGCCCTGGTGCACGTCGCGAAGTGGTTGAACAATACATCAAGCGTTTGAAGGATCTTGAAGCGTTAGCGCTCTCCTACAAAGGGGTTGAGAAGTCTTATGCCATCCAGGCAGGTAGGGAGCTTCGTGTGGTTGTAGAAAGCGAGAAGATGGATGATAAAGCTACCGAAGCACTTTCATTTGAAATAGCTCAGCGGATACAGACCGAAATGACCTATCCCGGTCAAGTCAAAGTGACCGTGATACGAGAAACACGAGCTGTTAATTACGCCAAGTAAAACGCATCAGCAGGCATGTTCGGTCGACTGAACCGGCAACAGGATTTGGTAAAAAGCATTCTGACTCTTTTCACGGGGTCGGCGATTGCTCAAGCCATACCGCTGCTGGTGTCGCCAATCCTGACACGCATTTATCCTGTGGTCGATTTCGCCACACTTACCATCTCCATGACACTGATTTCATTGGTTGGGGTGGTTGTAACTGGAAGGTATGAGTTTGCCATCGGACTACCAAAGGACGATGAGCAGGGAAGGGGATTGATGCAGATCACGCTTATTTCAACTTTCATCATTGCCGGTGTTGTTTCATTGTTTCTCCTCTTGTTTCATGGCTATGTTGCCTCTTGGATAGCATTCCCTGATTCTTCCTGGTATTTGTTTGTGGTGCCGCTGGCAGCGCTTTTTTATGGTTCATATCAGGCCTATTCGATGTGGCAGTTACGCCAGCGAAACTACATGGCCATTTCGGGATCAAGAATCAGTCAGAGTCTTACCAACTCGGGTTTTTCATTGGGTTTGTTTTATACTGGTTTTGGCTTGAATGGCTTGGTCATTGGAAA
>JBEAXM010000255.1:0-2916 GCA_041159805.1 Bacteroidota bacterium | reverse complement strand
GCGGTCAAGGTGATTGGCCAAGGGCTGCTCCAGTGAAATACGGAGATTTACGCGATGGGAATTACCCGAAAGCATGTCGAGCCACGTGTCGGCACCCGCCACCATGCGGAGGTCGTCTCTTGATCCGTCGTATTCGGGCAGGTCGATATACCATTTTCCGTGATCTTTTACGAAGGTGAATGTTCTAACTGAAATGTCTGTAAACACAGGATTTGATTGGGAAGAAACCATGTTGATGTTGTTTTTGATTGTTTGACGATGAATTGGATTAAGCTGAAATACTTTTTCTAAATCATAGGTGGGGCTCTGCTTTTGTTTCCGTTTTCCGTTTTAAGTGTTTAACATTTCATTTGCATGTGCCTGAATGTTCTTAAAAGAAGTCTTCCGAATCGCGGTTCTTCTTTTTGAGCAGGTCAATGCTGATTTTACCTGCACTTTTTTCACTCATGTACATGTTAATGCTATTGCTCATTGCATGGAATGCCTTGTCGGAATCCGCTTTGGAATAGCTGGCTGCGTTTTCACGTCGGATGTTCAGATTCTCGGCATGGTCGATGGCAGCCATGTCGGCACCCAGGAAGCTGAATGTCCATTTGCCGGTACTCTCTAATTCACGAATCATGTTGCGAACATTCTTGATGGAGAACAAGCGGGAGGCATTCTCATATCCATCGGTCAGGATGATGATGACGGCGGATGCTTGATCGTTTTCAAATTCGTTGCCTGCTCGTGCCTTGAGCGACATCACCGATTCTCCGATGGCATCATACAATGCCGTGCTGCCATTGGGCACATACGTTTGCGTGCTCAGGGGTTGCACCTGGTCGGGCATAGTGCAACTTATAGGATGTTGCACGAAGTGATTGAATGTGGTGAGTGATACAAGAATTTGTTGACTGGTATGAACACGTTGCATGTCACGTATCATTTGCAGTTGTTCGTTGAATCCGCTGATGGTTTCGTTCACGCAGTTCGACATGGATCCCGATTGGTCGATAATCAGGTGATAATAGGTTTTGTTGTTCATTTTTTTGGTTTTTTTAGTTTGATGATGCAAAGGTCAGGGGCCGGCGGCACCCATTTGATTTTGACAAGCTTGTCGTTAGTGGACTGATTGATTTACAAGACCATTTGGATTTGGATTAATGGGTTCGACATAGGTTTTAGGGCAATAAACTACTTGCCGGTTTTAGCCGGAGTACGCTAGGATTTGGGGCAATAGATGACCGTGGATGTCTTGCTTGAGGGGCGCAAGTCATCGTATCGATGCTTAATAAAATAGGAAGCGGGAACTTGAATTATAAAATTCGGGAGGTGGGCACTTTCAATAACCATGCCAATGCTCTTTCCATGAAAAATTGACCGAAATGGTCAGTTTTGAAAGCAACCTTGTCATAGAAGCAATTGGTTTTCGGACACTTTGTCGCGGCTTTGTTTATTTGATGTGTTTCGGCTTTTGTCTTGAGTTGTGTTAATACATCGTTATAACAATTTAGTTATCGGACATAATTTTTCGAAGAAATAGCGGTTATTTGATAAAAATTTGAACTTTTCATGAGCAACCACAACAAGATTTTGCGGGTGTTCCAGCTGATTGGATTGTTGAGAACGGGCCCCGCCCGTTCCTTGACGAGTTTATCCTCCGCATTGGGTAGCACGGAACGAACGGTGTATCGTTATCTGGATTTATTGAAGGAGTTGGGCTTGGTCGTTAGGAAGGACCGGCGGGGTTTGTTTTTCCTGGAAGGGGGAGTGGCAGGTGTGGATGTGCCTACATTTTCATCTGACGAGTTACGGTTCCTTCAAGAGTTGGTTTTTTCATCTGGGAAAAACAACAAGCTACGTGATGCGGTGTTGCACAAGTTGTATGTGCATTCCGACATGCATGTGCAATCGGATTTGTTGGCGAGGGCTCATTTGGGTAAAATCATCCAGGATCTAGGCCGTGCAATCCAGGAACGCAAGCAGGTGGTGTTGAAGAAATATCATTCGGCGAACTCCAATGCCATAGGCGATCGCTTGGTGGAGCCGGTGAAGCTTACACCTAATTTGGATCGTGTGCTTTGTTACGAGCCGGCATCGGGACTGAATAAGTTTTTCAATATTGAGCGCATCACGGAAGTGAAAATCACGCCTAAGAAGTTCAAGTTTGAGAGCATGCACAAGTACTCGCAGCCGGATGTGTTTGGGTTTAGTGATAATGGGAAGAGCTACGAAGTGGATCTGGTATTAAGCCTTCGAGCATGTGTGTTGCTTAAAGAGGAGTACCCTATGTGTAGCCCTTTTATCAAATCGGGTAAACTGGCGGGCAGCTATCGATTTTCAGTCAAGGTATATGATTTGCGACCTGTAGTACGATTTGTATTGGGGTTGTTACCCGAGGTGGAGGTTAATGGTGGAAAGCAGCTGTTGGTTGAGTTGGAACGGGCGATGCAGAGCTATCTGCACGGCAAGAAGAGGGTGTGATTAAATAGCTGTAAATCAAGGGCATAGGCCTTATTGAAAGGCTTTGATTATCGGCTTAAACTTAATCGGCTTATTCGCCAAAGGTTATTCACAATGGTTAATATTTACACAAACCATTGCTTTTCATGTTTTTACATCTTATATTTGTACTATCAATTCAAGCAGGATAGTTGGTCGGCACATCTGACCGCCATTCTGGGCCATTCCCCTCGGCCAATGATTGCCCAAGTTTTGGGTTTGAATGAAGAGCGCCAGATGAGTTTGTGGATGCTATTATTTATTCGCTAATAGTGAATCAATATGTTGATACATAATTGTAAGGTTTTTAAGTAGGGGAAATGAAAACAATTTCAACTAAAATTTTTAGGACACGTGGGCTATTATTAGCCATACTGTTTGCCATGTTTTTTATTTCGTCGCAGCAGGTGATGGGGCAGTGTAGTATTAGCA
>JBEAXM010000179.1:0-2873 GCA_041159805.1 Bacteroidota bacterium | reverse complement strand
TATTATTATACTGATAGGTTTGTTATTTTACCCTTTTATTTTTATTTATCAGATGATGATCAATCCTTTGTAATCCAAAATGTAAATCCTTTCTTTTATTAATTGAATAGTTTCTTTTCTCTTATCATTTGCACCTACAATCGTCCTGAATCCCTTCAGCGATTGCTGGTTTCGGTATTGAATCAAACAAGGCGATTCGATGAAGTCATTGTAGTAGATGGATCCGATGAATTATATCAGAAAAAAAACCAGCTTTATACGGATAATGGCAATCAAGTTAAATATATAAGAGTAGATGCGCCCAATCGTGGTCTTACCAATCAACGAAACATAGGACTGACGCATATTAACGAAGTTTGTACACATGTAACATTTTTAGATGATGATTTGGTATTGGATCCCTTGTTTTGTTTCTTTATTGAATCATCATTCAATTCAAGCGTGGATGCCGTTGGAATCAGTGGCGTTGATTTGGTTGAAAACCGATTCATCAAGTTCATACCGGGGCAACATTATGACAACAGACGATATTTTGTTTTCAATAACTGGGTTGCGTTAGAGCCTTTTCGTTACCGCTTGCGTTCTTTTTTCGGTTTGATGTCACAACTCCCTCCAGATCGAATTCCCAAATTCGGTCATGGTAGAAATGGGTTCCCCCCGGATTCAGGTCTTCATCAGGTTGATCATATCATGGGTGGCATTGCCACATACAAAAAAGATGTATTTAATCATATTTCTTTTTCCGAGAAATTCAAAGGATATGGTCTTTATGAGGATTTCGATTTCAGTGTACGCGCTTCAGGGATAGGCAATCTGTATGTGAACACTTCTGCCAAGGTTTGGCACTATCATGATGCTGCCGGCCGACCTAATATGTTCCGCTATGGTCGAATGGTTGTTCGTAACGGTTGGTATGTTTGGCGACTCAAGCATCCCAATCCAGGAACCAATAACATCCTAAAATGGCACGCCATAACCTTATTGCTTGCTTTTTTAAGACTGTGCAATTCCTTTTCCGTTAAAAAAAAACAGGGCGCATTTGGCGACTTCCTTGGGCGTATGGTCGGTTGGTTTTCTTTGTTTATCGTTTCACCATCTAAACGGCTTTGAATTTTGTTATTTTTACTCATGTCACCCATCGTTCCTTGAATGGAAAGATATATGCTTACGGCCCGTATGTCAGGGAAATGAATCTATGGGTCAAGGAACATGACCAATTGACAATAGTTTCCCCTTTCGTTGAGGATGTGGCACCTGATCCGATTGAATCATCATTCGAATGTTTAAACATACGCTTTGTTCGCTTGCCTTTATTTTCATTTATTGATTTTAATAATGGAATAAAGTCATTGTTATTATTGCCTTTTTTAACCTTTCAGATTTTCAGGGGATTGTTATCCAAGGGGCATTTGCATTTTAGATTACCTGGTAATGTTGGTTTGTTATCAACTATCCTGCAGGTCTTTTTCCCTTTTCGTAAAAAGACTTTTAAATACGCTGGTAATTGGCATCAAACAAGTCTTCAGCCATTGAGTTATCGGCTGCAAAGATTAATCGCCAAGAACCCTTTGCTAACGCATAACGCTCAAGTTCTTGTGTATGGAAAAATGACAGACGACGCTGATCATGTTGTTGATTTCTATACTGCCACCTATACCGAGAATGATAAATCGGAATTTGCACTCAAACCTGTTTCAAATGATGAGTCCATCCGATTGATCTATGTAGGTGCTCTTTCGAAAGGTAAAAGACCTCTTTTGGCTGTGCAAGTTTTAGAAGAGCTTCTAAGAAGTAAAGTTCATGTTCAATTATATGTTTGTGGCGAGGGACCTTTAAAGGATTCGTTGATTGATTATGTTCGTAACAATAAACTTGAATCACATGTGCATTTGACAGGTAACCTTAAGCGCTCCGATGTTGATCAACTGTTGCAAAAGAGTCAATTTTTACTGATGCCTTCAAAGTCTGAGGGGTGGCCCAAGGCTGTTGCTGAAGCCATGTGGTGGGGCTGTATTCCAATTGCCTCTGATATCAGCTGCATACCTCAAATGCTTGATTATGGTAAACGTGGAATAATTGTAAATCCTGATGCGCCAGCTATGGCAGCTGCCATTATGGAACTTTTAAATGATTTTGAACGATCATCGAAAATGCGTACTGAGGCAATGATTTGGAGCCGACAGTATACGTTGGAACGTATGCAAAAAGATATCCAGCGCTTCTTAGCATGAAAATAGTTCAAGTCATAGATTCGCTCGAATTCGGAGGAGCGGAGCGTATGGCTGTAAACATGGCAAACGCCTTTGTAACACATCATGATCGCAGTGTTTTGGTCGCAACGCGTAAAATCGGTGGTTTGCATTCCGATTTGAGACACGATGTATTGTTTCACTTCATAGGTAAGCGGTTCATCTTTGATATCAGGGCTTTTATCAGATTGTTTTTGATTGTTAAGCGTGAGCAACCGGACATCCTACATGCCCACTCCACTTCGGTTTTTTGGTGCATGTTAATCAAACTATTCTTGCCTAAAACCAAAATTGTGTGGCATCACCATTTAGGTTTAAGTGATTTGGTACGAGCCAAGCCCCGACCATTGATTGTTTGGCTTTCCAAATGGTTCCATGGAGCCCTTTTGGTGAACAAACGGCTCTTGGATTGGGCAATATTGGAACTCCGTTGCAATCGAAACCGTATCGCTTACATACCCAATTTTACGGATATTGAACCATCTTCACGTAGTGGCTTGTTTTATGAGCAGGGAATTAAAATTCTCCATTTGGCCAATTTCCGCGATCAGAAGGACCATTTAAATTTGTTAAATTCCATATTGACTCTTAAAAATCGTGGTCGTATTTTTAAATGTACCCTTG